>JAYSYI010000389.1:0-4496 GCA_043727665.1 Limnoglobus sp.
TCGGGCACGATTTGACGCTCGAACAAGGCAAAGAAGCCGCGCGGCAGACTGGCCTTGCGATTCTCGCCACGATTCGCGATCAACTCGGATCGCTCGACAAAGTGAAGCGGCTCGTGAAGACCTTCGGCATGGTGAACTGCACCCCCGAATTCGGCGAGCAGCCGAAGGTCATCAACGGGTTCTCCGAACTGATGAAAGACGTGTTCGGCGAAGACGCAGGGATTGGCGCACGTAGCGCCGTCGGGCACAATGCACTGCCGGGCAACATCGCCGTGGAAATCGAGTGCATCCTCGAACTAGAGTGATTTCGCGGCCCGCATGAATGATGCTGAGTAAAATGGAAATCATGAACACGACACTAGCCCCGACTTTAAGCGTTCCTGCTGTCACTCGCCCCGTGCGCCCCGCACGTCGGGTGATTTGGCGCTATTTCAGCATCTTGCTCGGCTTCCACTTGCTGTTGCCGATTGCGTTTTTCGACCCGTTCTTTACGTGGTGGTTCCCGGTTTACTTGCTCGTCGGCAACGCGATTTTCGGCTCGATCGGCATCAACCTCGCCTATCACCGGCTACTGACACACCGTTCGCTCGAAGTGCCGCAGTGGCTCGAAAAAACCTTCGTGATGTTCGGCATTTGCAGCCTAGAGGGGCCACCGTTCAAGTGGGTCTGCACGCACCGCATTCACCACCAGGAAAGCGACATCGAGAAAGACCCGCACAGCCCGCGCGAGAATTTCCTCTGGGGGCACATGGGCTGGATCTACACCGAAGACCCACGCATGAACTCGTTCATGACGTACGACAAATACATTCCGGATTTGCTCGAAGAATCGTACCTACGCTGGTTGCACAAACGCAGCCGGTGGGCGCAACTGTACCTCGCGCACATTGTGCTGCTCGTACTCGCCGCCGCCGGTGTCGGTGCGATCTTCAATGGTGTGGAAGGCGCAATCCACGGGGCCGCGCAGATGTTCGCGTGGGGTGTTGTTGCCCGTACGGTTTACGTTTGGCACATCACGTGGTTCGTAAACTCCGCATCGCACCGCTGGGGTTACCAGAACTATAAAACCAACGACCTGAGTACGAATTCGTGGTGGGTGGCACTGCTCACGAACGGCGAAGGCTGGCACAACAACCACCATGCCGCCCCCCGCGCCGCCAGTCACGGCCATCGCTGGTGGGAGATCGACCTCACCTACTCATTCGTGCGGCTCCTGGAAATCGTCGGCCTCGCGAAAAAGGTCGTGCCAGTCATCGTGCCCAAGCACCGCCTCCAGGAAACCGAACCCGTCGTGGCGGCGTAACGCTTCATTGCTTCATGTGATCGATGACGGCTTGCATCGTTGGGAACACGTACGCGGCGGCTCCGACGTGCGTGGCGTCAAGCCAGACGATCTTCGGTTTGCCGGTCGCTTCCCAGAGTTTTGTCATCGCGGCGGGTGGCACGACATCGTCGCGGCTTGCGGCGATCAGTAACAGGTGCTTCGGCTTCAAGAGCGTGGCGTAGGTGATCGGGTCGATTGGGTCGATCAGTTTTTTGAGACGGTCTTTGCTGCCGCCGAGTAGCTCGTTGATACGGCGTAACTCCGCCCCTTTGGGATGCTCGTAGAAGGCATCGACGAGGCCGCCGCCGCCCAAAAGTAAGCAAGCCGATTTCAGTTGCGGTTCCGCAGCGGCGGCTAAGCCACCGACGAAACTCCCCATGCTCGTGCCGACAACGCCGAGCTTTTTCGCATCAACTTCGGGCCGATTCGCGAGCCACGCGGTGGCGTAACGGCAGTCCAGTACCGTCTGCGTGATCGCGTTCACGGTGTGTTCGATGTCCGGCATCATCATGCGGACTTTCTCCGTCGTCGGGCGGCGTGGCCCGTAGTACGCCATGTACACGACGAGTGCGGCGACATCGTGCTGCGCCAGCCAAAGCGCCTCGCCGCGCGACACGACTTGCCGGCCATCCAAGATGTCCAACACGATAACGGCGGGTAAATTCTTGCGATTCTTCGGCGCGTAATATTCGCAATAGACCGTATTATTCACCGGGTACGCAGACACGATGGGCGACGCGAACCGCACGTCATATACATCGACATTCGCGTACGGCAAGTCGTACTTCAACTGCATCTCGAACGGAAAAGTGGTCGATTTCAAACGGAACCGTTCGGGCGTGGTCTCCACTTCGGTCGGCGCGAACGTTGTCGTGCCCTTCACGATAACTTGTGCATTGGAACCGAGCGGAACCGCGAGAAGCAGACACAAAGTGAAGAGCGTTCGCATGGGCCATCATCTCCAGGGCGGTTCGCGGCACGTATTACAAAGCCTCGCCGTTGCACCCTCGGCGATGCAGCGTATGATACCACCTAAACAAATGGACTGCACGCAACATCACGCACTTGGGGCATTCGACTGATGGCCAAACTGGATCGCAAAAGTATGGATAGTGCCGAAGTCGGCCAATCATGGAAACTCCACGATGCCCTCGAAACCTATGGCATCCGCAACTGGAGCAAAGGTTACTTCGGCATCAACAAGCTCGGGCACGTTGTCGTTCACCCCGACAAAAATTCCGAACGCTCGGTCGACCTCAAAGACTTGATCGATCAGTTGCAGAATCGCGGCATCCAACTGCCGATCTTGCTGCGGTTCTCCGGCATTCTCAATCACCGGATCGGCGAGATCGCGGGCGCGTTCGACAAGTCGATCTCCGAATATGGCTACCAGGGCAAGTATTGCTGCGTCTATCCGATCAAGGTGAACCAGCAACGCCACGTCGTGGAAGAAGTGTTGAAGTTCGGCAAGCCGTTCGGCTTCGGCCTCGAAGCGGGTAGTAAGCCCGAGCTGATCGCCGTGTTGGCCGTCACGAGTGGCACCGACGAGACGCCGATTATCTGCAACGGTTTCAAAGACGATGAGTTCGTGAAAATGGTGGTGTTGGCGCGGAAGATCGGCAAGAACGTCATGCCCGTCATCGAGAAGTTCAGCGAACTCGAACTACTCGTCAAGCACATGGAAGAACTCGGCGTGCGGGTTCCCCTCGGCGTGCGTGTGAAACTCGCGAGCCGCGGCGCGGGCCGCTGGCGTGGCAGCGCCGGCTACCGCAGCAAGTTCGGTTTAACATTAACGGAAGTTCTCGAAGCGTACGAGTATCTCAAGGCGCGCGGCCTCGACGATTGCTTGCAGATGACGCACTTTCACATGGGTTCGCAAGTCTCGAATATTCGCAAAGTGAAAGACGCCCTCACCGAAGCCGCCCGCGTGTACGTGGAGCTTTATCGCATTGGGGCGGGGCTGAAGTTCATTGATGTCGGCGGTGGCCTCGGCGTCGATTACGACGGTTCGCAGACCGACTTCGAATCGAGCATGAACTACACATTGCAGGAATACGCGAACGATGTGGTGTTCCGCATCAAGAGCGTTTGCGACGATGCCGGCGTGCCGCACCCGAACATCATCACCGAGAGCGGCCGCGCCCTCGTGGCGTACAGTTCCGCGCTCGTTTTCGATGTCCTCGGCACATCGGACTTCGACAAGTGTACCGTGCCGGACGAACTGCCACCCGATGCCCCGCAGCCGATCTCGGACTTGTTCAGCAACTATAAGGAACTCAACAAAAAGAATTATCTCGAAAGCTATCACGACACCGTACAGAACATGGAAGAGACGTTGAATCTCTTCAACCTCGGCTACCTGAGTATCGAACTGCGTGCGCTGGCTGAACGCATGTACTGGGCGTTCGGGAGAAAGTTACAGCGACTCGTGAAGGAAATGGACTACGTTCCCGAAGAGTTGAATGGCCTCGACAGTATGCTATCGGACACTTATTTCTGCAACTTTTCCGTATTTCAAAGTATGCCCGATTCGTGGGCGATCAAGCAACTGTTCCCCGTGATGCCGATCCACCGCTTGAACGAAGTGCCGACGCGGCGTGCGGTATTGGGCGACATCACCTGCGATTCGGACGGGAAAATCGATCAGTTCATCGACCTGCGCGACGTTCGCAACACGCTGGAACTGCACCCCGTGACTGAAGGCGAGCCGTATTATCTCGGTGCGTTCTTGCTCGGTGCATACCAGGAAATTCTCGGCGACTTGCACAATTTGTTCGGGGACACGAACGCCGTCCACGTCACGCTAGAAGAAGACGGCACGACCAACGTCGATACCGTTATCAAGGGCGACACTGTCACCGAAGTGCTGAATTACGTGCAATATTCGTCGGAAAAGCTGATCGACCGCATCCGCAAGGACGTCGAACGTGCCGTGCGTTCGGGGCAAATTTCGGTATCCGAAAGCAAGCAGTTCCTGAAGTTCTACGAGAGCGGCCTCGACGGCTACACCTACCTCGAAGAGCCGTAAGCGCAATCCTGTTAATATGACGAACTTACCAGAGGAACCGCACGATGCCTGCGACGAATCCCGTGACGGTCGGCCCGATATCGATCGGCGGGGGACCGCTGGCGTGGATCGCGGGGCCGTGCGTGATCGAGAGCCGCGACCACA
>JAYSYI010000390.1:0-4493 GCA_043727665.1 Limnoglobus sp.
CTCGTGCGTGCGCACGATATTGACAAAGCCGAGAACCTGCACTTCCTCGTGATGGAGTATGTCGACGGCGCGAGTATGCAGGAGATTGTCGCCCGCTTCGGGCCGATGGACCCGATCCGCGTAGCGCATTACATCGCGCAATCGGCCGTGGGGCTGCATCATGCGAACGATCTCGGCATGGTTCACCGCGATGTGAAGCCCGGCAACGTGCTGCTCGACCGCACCGGTACCGTGAAGTTGCTCGACATGGGCCTCGCCCGCTTCTTCAACGATAAAACCGACAATTTGACCGCAAAATACGACGACAAATGCGTGCTCGGCACCGCCGATTATCTCGCCCCCGAACAGGCGCTCAGCAACATCGTCGATATCCGTGCGGATATCTACGCGCTCGGCGGAACCTTCTACTTCATGCTGACGGGGCAATCGCCGGTACCGGAAGGGACGATCGCGCAAAAACTCGTGTTCCACCAGACATCCGAGCCGCAGTCGGTCAACGATTTCCGAGATGATGTACCGCCCGGCATGGTCGAAGTGTTGAAGAAAATGCTGCGGAAGCGTCCCGAAAACCGCTACCAGACGCCGATCGAAGTCGCAGAGGCGCTCGCCGAGTGGGCCGATTTGCCGATCGAAGCCCCGCCCGAACACGAAATGCCCGAACTGTGTGCGGTCGTTCTGGCACTCGCCGGGCATTCGGCAGACAAAGTAAAAACCGGTGCCTCAAGCCGTGGTGGCGCACGAGGCCCGCGCCGCGGTGGCGCGAGTTCGAACAAATACGATGTCGCGACCGACAAAAGCGGCCCGCGTACGCCGAACGTACAAGTCGGGGCCGACTACGACCAAACGACCGTACCGACGATGCGATCGAGCACAACCGAACCGCTGAAAGGCTCCAACTCCAACGCAGCCCCCGATGCGATTGTGCGTATTCCTCGCGGTTCGACGATCAAAGCCAAAGCCCTCGCCCCACCGGTGAAAGCAGGTCAATCGCGGCTCTGGCTCATCGCCGCGATTCTGCTCGGTATCCTCGTGTTCGCATCGATTGTCGTCGGTGCCGTGTACTTCGCACGATAATTTCTTACTGCTCGCATTATCGCGTGGAGCGAAAGGCGATGGCTCGAATCCGAATCTGCTGTTCTTTCATCGTCTGGGCAAGTTGCTCTAACTTCCCGGCCACTTCCTCTTCGGGATTTGCGCGGTCCTCTACGACGGTGAAATCGCGCGTTTTTTGCAACACACGGACGCCCGTTCCTTCGAGGCTTAATACCGATGCCAACGGTAGCAATGGCCACGGCAATGGTGGGTTGGCGAGTAGGATTTCGACTTCGCGCGATAGAACCGCGGATTCGCCTATGAGGATCGCGACCAGTTCGTTACCGTTGCCGTCGATTCGAATTCCTCGCTTGATATCCCGGGGAAATGCGAATCGTGCGGACGAATCGACAGTGAAGGACTCGGTCAGCCGACGCCATCGGCCGGTGCTATCGCGTGTAATCAGTTCGGCGGCCTGTCCCGGCGGCGCTTCCCCCTCGATGCGGACCAACCGGCCACTTGGCACTGGGGCGGGATTGGGCAGCGGAACGTAACGATCTCCAACGCGTACGTTGACCATCAAACTGAGCGTCTCTTCGAATGGCACCGCGAGAACGGGAGTGGGTGCGGGCGTTCGTCGATTCGTTGCGAACCAGCCAAATCCTGCGGTGAGAAGCGCGATTCCTGCTCCAATTACGACCCATTTCCGCCGAGAACGATTGGTACCAACTGCGAAGCGTTCTAACTCGTCGGCGACAACTGCGGCACTGGCGGGCCGATCTTTGGGACCGCTCGCCAAACAGCGTCGGCACAGATCGGCGAGCGGTTTGGGAATCTTGGGATCGTTCAGCAACGCGAGGTGGTAATGCCCCTTTTGGGCGTTGCTGAGGATTTCCGGTAAACGGGAGCCGGGAATCGGGCTTTTGCCAGTGAGAAGGTAGTGAAGCGTCGCCCCGAGCGAGAACAGATCGCTGCGTGCGGAGATTTCCGGATCGCAGCCGTTGGCCTGTTCTGGTGGCATGTAGCCAACACTGCCGGAAATCACGCCGGTGTTTTCTTGGTTCTCTTCGTTCCACGCCCAACGGAATTTCGCGAGTCCAAAATCGAGGAGCTTCGGTTCGCCATCAGCGCTCAGAATGATGTTCTGTGGCTTGATGTCGCGATGAATCATTCCACTTTGGTGGACGGCCTCCAACGCCCGCGCCACTTTTGCGGTCCATCGTGCCGCGTCTTTCGGATTGACGGGCGATTCCTCAATGCGTTGGGAGATCGTTCGCCCCGGCAGAAACTCGATTACCAGGAACGGGCGACGACCATCGAAATCGAGGTCGAAAATCCGACACAGATTCGGATGATTCAACGAAGCGAGTGCTCGCCCTTCTGCAAGTAACTGTTCCCGATCGAAGGTTTGCTCGTTGCGACACCATTTGATTACCACGGGGATTTGCAGCGTGGGATGCATACTTTGGAATACTTCGCCCTGACCGCCCCGCCCGAGATGTCGCAGAATCGGGTAACGTCCGATGCGTTCGGGCAGTGTCGAATGCGCCTTCGCGTCGGGACGGGAAACATCCGTTTGCACTTTGGTCTGTTCGATAACCGCTTGATTTGAACCGGGCCAATCGTCCGTCGCACTCGCATCGACCGTCGAATCGGAACCGAATGCCCGGTCGACGTCGAGAAGTCGCAGAATGCGTTCGGCGAGTGGTGGGAATCGTTGTGCCACGCTTTCCGGGGCAATCGCTTCGCCGCGATCCGTCCGTGCGCGATACTCGGTATAGATCAAATCGAGCACGATCTCGTCGTGCGAGAGAGTGTCGCCCGCTAATGTCAGATAATCCTCGGCCCGCGCGGGTAAGTTCCGTTCGATCCGCTGACGGAGATCGTAACAGCATATCGCGAGCCGATCCGCAGCAGGCAGTTCGCCAGTGGAGGCGAGAAAATTGGCCAACGCCGGAGCGTGGAGTTTTTGCCAGACCATGGCATAGCGAACGATGATCGATGCGTCGGATTCGAGCGATCTCATGACTGTCCTGGCGTGAGTTTCAATGCGATGAACACGCGATCGATTGCGCGCATGAGTCGTTTGCGTACGGCATCGGGATGTTCGCCCGTTCGCCGAGCGATCTCGTTCCAGTCTAGGCCATCCCGTCGATAGGCGGCGAGTCGCTTCTCATCGGTACTCAGCAACTGCATCGCTTTCTCGAGAAGTTCGTTGCCAATTGCAGCCGTACTCGGTGTCTCATCGTTGTCGGTAACGCTTTCCAGCGAGGAGTTCTCGAGTTGCGATTGCGGCTCCAACCGCCGTACCCGTGCGTGTCGCGCGTGGTTCCACAACTTATGGCGAGCCATCGTCAACAAGAGGTTAATCAAGTCTTTCGGCGATTCGAACTGGTAATGGTCTTTCCGAATTCGCGCGAAAAAATCGAGCATCACCGACTGGTAGATATCGCTCGTGTCGACGATCGATTGCACCAGCGGCTCGCGGAGCCGAATGCGGATAACGCGGCGAATTTCGTCGCCGTACGTCTCGATCAACCGATTGCATGCCGGGGCTTCGCCCGCTCGTACCTGGGTCATCAAGTCGACGAATGCGGCATCGGCATCCATGGGTCATCTCGCGATTTCAGGACGATTCCAAGATGCTATTATCGCGAGATCGACTGCTTCGACGAGTCTCCTGTCCTCAATTGAATAACAAATGTCTAATCACTCAGCACGCGAACCTTGCGGTTCGGACACCGAATTTCGTTCTCATAATCGTCGTAAGTCAGAATTGTCGAAGCTCCAAAACCGTGTTTTTGGCACTTTTTAGTCTCAAAATGCCACTTCGAGATCGGCAATCGCTGATTCCAACGAGGCCGATTTGCCGTATCTCACACTCTAACAGTGACTTGCGTCGGTAGCTACCGGTAACGCATAAGTTGAACATACCGACATCAGATCGACGCGAAGGCTACCGACAGGCGACATGGAGGCTATCAAGTGGCGACTGTGCGAGACGTTTAGGCGACATCAAAAGACATCACGATAATTCTGTCTTACGTCAATTCAGCGAAAACTTATTGACTTCGCGAAATCGTGTGAGTTCGCCAACCCAAAGCCCACGGACGACCGTCCGTGGGAACAGCTTCAAATTTCACAGAATCCGGTTGCCGCTACGACACTCGACACATTGTCGGAAGTCGTATACAGTATGCATACACGACAGGAACTGTTGGGCGACAAGCGCGTCGAAACGACGATGGTCGACTTGCACCTGATGAACCAAGGCATCGGATGCAACCGTTCATCTGCGGAAAGCGTGACGAGACAATCGATTCGCGAAACTCGCCGGGCACCGGCATAACATGATCGATTAGGACAGGAGACATTTGCAATGTCGCTCGATATCGACGCCGCTGAATCTTTGGGCAAAGAAGGCAGCCCTGAGGCCGACCGTCACCTCGCTGAGAACTTCG
>JAYSYI010000391.1:0-4476 GCA_043727665.1 Limnoglobus sp.
CATTGCTCGCGTCGCCGGCAATCCTCAGACGTTCACTGCGGGCGTGTTCGACTCCAGTTCCGCGACGTGGTCGCTTCGCAATTCGAACACGTCTGGCGGCCCGGATATTTCATCGTTCGTTTACGGTGCAGTCG
This sequence comes from Limnoglobus sp., assembly GCA_043727665.1. Taxonomy (GTDB): domain Bacteria; phylum Planctomycetota; class Planctomycetia; order Gemmatales; family Gemmataceae; genus Limnoglobus. The sequence goes on from JAYSYI010000391.1 coordinate 135, forward strand.
GTTCGCAAGGCATCGTCGGCGATTGGGATGGCAACGGCACGTTCACGCCGGGTTGGTTCGATAAATCCACCGCGACATTCCATTTGCGGAACTTCAACTCGAGCGGTTTGGACAGCATCACGTCGTTCGCGTTCGGTCCGGTCGGCGGTATCCCCGTTGCCGGCGACTGGAACGCCGACGGGATCTGGAGTATTGGTGTGTTCGACCCGGCAACGGGCAATTGGTTCCTCAAGAACAGCAACACCGGCGGAGAACCGGATGCGGGTTCATTCCCGTTTGGTGGCGCGAACTGGAAACCGGTCGTAGGTGACTGGGACGGCAACGGTACGACGACCATCGGCGTCGTAGACCCGAGTGGAAAATGGTACCTCAAGAACAAAAACATCGCGGGTTCGCCCGATATCGGGCCATTCGCATACGGCGGCGCAGGATGGAAACCCGTTGCGGGCGACTGGAACAACGATGGCATTTCCACACCGGGAGTTTTCGACCCAAACGGCGTATGGTACCTGCGGAACACGAACAACAGTGGTGGTACCGATGTGACGCCGTTCACCTACGGCTTGGGATCATACACGCCGGTTACAGGTGACTGGAATTACCCGGCCGATCCGCTACAAGTCGCGGGCGGTCAAAAGCGAGAAAACCCCGTCACCGTTACGCTGACTCAGGCGGAGGCACAAGTGGCGTTGAGCTTCGTTTTGAACCGTCTCGCTGGCAGTGGATTCAACGTATCGGCGTTGCGAGCACCGGGAGCGGTGCAAATTTCGATTGCCCAACTCGGGGACGGCGTCCTCGGTTTGGCAGACCGCCATGCGCGACGGATCACGTTAGATGACAACGCAGCCGGATACGGCTGGTATACCGATGTGACTGACTCCGCATTCACACCCACTGCACGTGGCGGGCGTGCAAAGCCCGGCAGTCTCGCGGCCAATCGAATCGACTTGGTGTCCGTAATCGCTCACGAGGTCGGCCACCTCATCGGACTCAACGACAGCAAGTTCCTCGACGATCTGATGGGCGAAACGCTGGCCGTTGGCGTGCGAAGGCTGCCACCCAAGCGGCGATAAAATCCGGAGGCCGAGGGTGCTAGCTGACCTCTTCCTTGCCGAGGTACGCCTCGATCACTTTCGGGTTGTGGGCGATCTCGGCGGGTGCGCCTTCGGCGATCTTTTTGCCGTAGTCCAGCACCGCGATGCGGTCTGAAATTCCCATAACGAGGTTCATGTGGTGTTCGATGAGTAACACCGTGATGCCGCGCTCGCGAATCTTGCGGATGAGTTCCATCAGGCCGGTCGTTTCGCTCGGATTCATCCCGGCGGCGGGTTCGTCGAGCAATATCAATTTCGGCTCGGTGGCCATCGCACGCGCGATTTCGAGACGGCGTTGATCGCCGTACGGCAGGTTTTTCGCGAGGTCATCGAATCGCCCGGCCAGCCCCATAAATTGAAGCAATTCGCGTGCTTTCGAAGCGGCCTCGGCTTCGCGCCGTCGTTGCTTCGGAAGCCGCAACACCGCCGACAGCCAGCCGCCGGGGATCGAGCGGTGCATCCCGATCAGCACGTTCTCGCCGACCGTCATATTTTGGAACAGCCGAATGTTCTGGAACGTGCGGGCGATCCCCTGAAGCGAAAGGAAATCCGCCGAGCGTTTGCTGCGACGCCAGATGACGAACGACCCCGCCGCCCCCAGCAACAACCCGCCGAGCGTCGCACCGATTAGCACCGCATGATCGGTGCGGATCTTCGTTCGAAGCGCATCCAGCTTCGTGGCAATTTCCGGCACATCCGATGCCGGCAACGGCGATTGCGGATCGCGTAGCGTGGCGGAGAACGTATCGCGTAAAACCCGCGCATCGGTCTCGTTGGCTGCGGTGGCGAACTCTTGCGAACCTTCCGCACTGACGATTCGCCACCGGCTGCCGCGCCGCTGTTTCTCGATCGCGAGTTCGCCATTGAGGTACGCGATCGCCGCCTTCGCCGATTCGCCGTATGAAAACTTGTCAACGCCGTTCGCAAGCGGTCGCTTGATCGCAGCATTCCACAATGGTTCGATACCAACGGCGGCGAAGAAGCCGAGAATCGCAGTCAGCACGCCGACGAACGCACAGTGCAACAGTACGCGATAAGTGAGAGGGCGTTCGGCAGAATGGCCCTCGAAACGAATGCGACCATCGCTCGGGTTATAGATACCGGTGATGGCATTGAATACGGTCGTCTTACCCGCGCCGTTGGGGCCAATGACAGAGTAAATCTGCCCCGGTTCGACGGCAAAATCGACGCCATCAACGGCGGTGATACCGCCAAACTTCATCGTCAGTTTTTCGACTTCAATTACGGGCACCGCGTCACCTGTGAAGTATGAATCTGGTATTTGCGACGCTACTTCGTCCAATCCACCCACTTTAATCCGGGTACGCGACCGAAATCGCGAATATTGTTCGTCGCAACAATTGCATCCAGCTCCAGCGCACACGCCGCCAGACGCAAATCGTTTCGACCGACGTTTAACTTCATTCGTCGAAGCGTTTCGTATCGATTGATAGCGACTTCCGTTATCGGAACGAGCGAAAAACCTGCCAGGAATATTACCGATTCGGTGAGTAACACCGATGTAATTGCTTCGTCGCGCGGTGTGCGAGACTGAGGTATGCGACGGATCCAACCTCCGAGCATCTCTTCCATATTCACGGAAGAGATACTGATCGTGTCCAAAGCGTGCGCCGTGAGTGCGGCAAGCACACGAGGATGGTTGTACTGTATGTGTGTGATCGTTGTGGTGTCGAGCAAATAGATTGCCATCAATCAGCGTCCGGCACTTGGTTGTGAACTCGCCGATACTCTTCAATCGATGCGAGGTATTCGCCGTAAAGCGGGTTCGCCGCGATGCGTGCACCTTGTGCTTTAATCGCCTCGACATCCAGCACTTTCAGCGTGCGAATGCGGCTGCCGTTCTGCAATTGTTCATGAAGTTCACCCGATAGCGCATCGAGCGCGGCTTCTTCGGTCAGCCCAACAGCCGCTAGAGCGATGGGGCTTGTAGTTGAAGTTCGAAAACCTTCGGTCGAACGTTCGACGAGAACTGGTATTTCCACGGTTGTCTCTCCCTTGGTAAATCGCATTGTACCATTGCTCACCCTGTTGGGCTTCGCTTCGCGGGGAGTAACCCGGCGGGGCGGAACCGCATTGCGAGGATTAGCGCGAGGCCGAAGACCATCAGTCGCCAGAAGCTGAAGGTCGTATAGTCTTTGACTTCCGCGCCCTTTGGCCTCAGCGATTGCATGTATTTGTCCGCAACGGGCGCGAGAATATTATCGAACCCGAGGACCAGAAACACGCCGAGTAGTACGCCGGTTCGGTTGCCGAGGCCACCGAGGATCAGGCAACAAAGCGCGATGATCGAGCGGTTGAAGCCGTAGGCTTCGGGGTCGGCGGTGTTGCCGAGTTTCACCACGTACAGGCAACCCGCGAGGCCCGCTAACCCGGCCCCCAGCGCGAACGCAGCGAGCTTCAGTTTCGTCGTGTCGAGGCCCATGCACGTCGCCGCGAGTTCGTCTTCTCGCAGTGCCACCCAGGCGCGGCCCATTCGCGAATTCTCGATGTTCCTCAACACGATCAGCACGACGAACAACACGAACAAACTCAGAAAATAATAGTAGCGGTAATCGGTGGACCAATCGGCTTCCAATCCCGGTAGTTTCGGTGGCGGGATCGGGTTCAAGCCCTTCGTGCCGTTGGTGATTTCTTCGAGGTTTTTGATCGCGAACTTCAACACTTCGCCGAAGCCGAGCGTCACGAGCGCGAGGTAATCGCCGCGTAAACGCAATGTCGGCGAACCGAGCAACACGCCCGCCGCCGCCGCCGTTAATGTGGCCGCGATAATTGCGACGGGGAAGCTGACTTGAAACGGGTACGATGGCACCATCAGAATGCCCGTCGTGTACGCGCCGATGCCGAAGAACGCGCCGATGCCGAGGTGAAGTAGCCCCGTGTAACCGACGACGACGTTCAACCCGAGCGCGAGAATCGCCATGATAAACAGCGTCGTCAGTTCGCTACCGATTGGCACTTTCAACGCACGATCGATGCCCGTTACCAGCCCCGGTATCAATGGCAACATCGCCAACAACCCGACGACAATGAGATCCCACGGGAGTTTGCGGAGGGTCATACTTTCTCCCGGACGCGCGACCCGAGTAAGCCCGTCGGTCGGAAGACGAGGATCGCAATCAGGATCGCAAACACCAATGCGCTCGTCCATTTTTCGCCAATCATGACACTACCGAACGAGCGGATGAGGCCAATAATCACCGCCCCAAGTACCGCACCGGGAATGTTGC
>JAYSYI010000392.1:0-4471 GCA_043727665.1 Limnoglobus sp.
TTGATAAGCGATAATGTCAAGCTGTAACGTAAATTTGTGGTGGGCGTAAATTTCTGGCGACGACTAACGGGGATAGGCGTTAATTATCATTGACACAAACTTCCGCCAAGTTAGGTTAAAGTTACTGTCCATCCCCGAAGCGAATCGCAAACGGAATCGTCGAACGACTCGGCGAGACCTGCCTGGCATTTCCCAGCCCACCCCCACTGGCTGAAGGGATGCTCGCGATGAAGACCATGACTAACATGAGTGCTAATGCCCAATCTGCACCGGTTCATTCATCGGATAGTTCTACGGAACTCGCCGACGACTTTGCCCAGGATCGCCGCAAGCGAACGATTCCGGTCGCCACCGACCGTCGTCGCGCGAACAATGCGGCCGAAAAACGCCGGACCTCCGAGCGTCGCCGACTGATCGACCCGACCACCTGCGAACGCGATTACAACGACGAAGAGAACATCTTCATGCGGGCGATGGACCGGTACAAGCGGGAAAACCGCCGCCCGTTCCCAACCTGGAGCGAAGTCCTCGAAGTCTTGCGTTCGCTCGGCTATCGCCAAGTCGAACCGGCAACGGAACTACCCGGCAACGGCCCAAAGAAAGAACCCGCCGCGGCCGCAGTGGCTGCCGCTGCCATCCTCGCCGACGAAGACGATGAATAATGGCCGCTTTCGAGGTCATTCCATGAAAACTCGCACTCGTATCTCTACCTTATTTCGACGTAGCCGCGATTTGCGGCTATGTCATTTGGCTTTTTGAATCAGCAAGTCCAGCGATTGCAAGAACTGCGAACGATCCTTCTTCGAGAAGCTCGCGTTGTAGCCTTTGCTCTCGCCCGTCTCACGTAAATGGGCGTTCAGTTCACGCATCGCGAGCGCCGACCCGATGTTATCCGCATTGAAAAACGCACCCGTCGAGTTCAATACGCGGCAACCCTTCTCCAAACATCGCGCGGCCAGCAAGATATCCGCCGTGATGACAATATCGCCCGCCATCGCCCGTTCGACGATCCAATCGTCGGCCGCGTCAAACCCCGCACTCACGACGACCTGCGCGACATTCGCCGCAACAATCGGCCGCATCCCCTGATTACTCACGAGCGTAATTTGCAACCCATAGCGAGTCGCCACGCGAATCGCTTCCTCTTTCACCGGGCACGCATCGGCATCGACGAAGATTTGCAGTGGCATGGGTTACGCCCAAGTGATGTGAAGATGCAGTTGACGGTGTTTTCATCTCATCCTCGTTTTCGTTTTTTTATCCCGACGGGATTCTAGCGATTAGCCCTGGGTCGCGGCTTCCGCGCACCCAGGGTACTCCTCCGTAAACGATTGTTTCGCTTGTATTTTGCTGTTTCTGCTTCGGAATCGTGCTAGCCCGCAACGCAAGCAAGGTAGGACGTTTGAAGTCGGAGGGAACCCCTTGCTTGCGCTGCGGGCTGGCCGGAATCGTGTCAGCAGCGCATGCAAAGGAAACCCACAAAGAGCAGAACTACCCCACTTCGACGCGGTCGCCGGGGGCGGGGACGCTGACGTCGGGGAAGCCTAATTCGCGGAGCGTGGTGCCGAGGGCTTCGGCTTGTTCGCGCTCGCCGTGGATGAGCCGCACCTTTTTCACTTTGCCCACGAGTGGCGATAAATACGCGATGAAGTCGGCTTTGTCTGCGTGGCCGCTGAAGCCGTCGAGGTGGACGACTTCGATCCACTTGTTCCACTCGCGGCCCTGGAATCGCACCGTGGGTTTCGGTTCGAGCAGCCGTCGCCCCGTCGTGCCTTGGGCCTGATAGCTGACGAGCGCGACGGTGCAACGCGGGTCGTCGACGTTCTGTTTGAGGTGCCCGATGATCCGACCCGCATCGCACATGCCGCTCGATGCGATGATGATGCACGGGCCGGGGCGCGTGGTCAGCCACATGCTTTCTTCAAATTCGCGAACGTACTCGACGCCGTCGCCACCGAGGATGCCGTGGCCTTCGCGGACTTCGACGGCGACATCTTCGGCGAGGCTGTTCGGGTGGGCTTTGTAAACGTCGGCGATGTCCGCAGCGAGCGGGCTATCGACGAAGATCGGCACGTTCGGGAATCGTCCGGCACGCAATCCTTGCTGTAAAATGTGGACGATCAACTGTGTGCGCCCGAGGCTGAACGCGGGGATCAGCACCTTGCCGCCGCGTGCAACGGTGTCTTTGACGACGTTGAACAGCTTGTCGATCGTCTTCGGTAAATCGACGTGCGTGCGGTTGCCGTAGGTGCTTTCACAAACGAGGATATCGGCGGCGGGAATCTCGGATGCGCCTTTGAGCACCGGCATGTTCCGCCGTCCGAGGTCGCCGGAGAAACAGAGGCTACGCTTGCGGTCGGGGGCGTCGATCGTGATGTGAACGATTGCCGAGCCGAGGACGTGCCCCGCTTCGATGAAGCGGAATTTCAGGCCGTGGCCGAGGTCGAATTCTTTGCCGTATGGCACCGCAATCAGCCGCGAAAACACGTTGTCGACATCGTTGTGCGTGTACAGCGGTTGCACCCACGGCTCGGCGTAGTTGCGTGCGATGTTGATGTGAGCGGCGTCTTCTTCCTGAATTTTCGCCGAGTCGCGGAGCATCACTTTGAGGAGGTCGCGCGTCGGGGGCGTGCAATAAATCGGGCCTTTGTAGCCACGCCTAACGAGCGTCGGCAGGTTGCCGCAGTGGTCGATGTGCGCGTGGCTGACGAGCACCGCATCGAGTTGTTCGGGGTGAAACGGAAAGTGATTATTACGTTCGCGGGCTTCTTCGCGGCGACCTTGATTCAGCCCGCAATCGAGTAGGATTTTCTGGTTGCCCGATTCGAGCAAGTGCATCGAACCGCTAACGGACGAGGCGGCCCCCCAGAAGGTGAGGGTCGGTACTGCAACGGAGGCATCAAGGGCGAGATTCGGTTTCATTACCTTATGTTAGTAGGGTACCGTGAGGAACGTATGCCCCCACAGCTAGCAATCCGGATTCCGCACACCGAAACTCCGCACTTCTGCGGTTAGTTGTCGTCGATGACTTCCCCGCCGTTTGTGGTAATGTACGCTTTCAGTGTCGCTTCCGGCGTCGTCGATTTGATGAAACGCGTACTGGAATCGCAGAAGACGACATTAAACCCGTTCGGTTGGCGTCGGCCCAACTTCGGTAGTTTCTCGTTCGCATCGAATGGCAAATCGACCGGCTTCGTCCAGATCACCGGTTCGGCCGCTTCGACTACCATGAACGTGTTCGCCGTGCCATCGGTGATCGCAGTGAAATTGATTCCTTTTAGCTCGCCTTCGACCATCAATGGCCGAATCGCGTCGCCCTTCTTGCCGACGAATGCCTGGAAGTACGTCTGCCCCTTCTCTTTCGTTTCGATGCCCGCCATCTCGAATACTTTCGGCATCTTCGCGATCAGTTTCTTGTTGTTGTCGCTATCCCACGGTTCGTCGAGCTTGAACTCCTTATATAGCTGCTCATGTTCGATGAACGGCAAGATGTGAACGCGCCAACTGAGCAGCGATTTGCCATCCTTGTTGTAAATATTTATCGGGAATGTGCCATTCGCGCTCTCATAGTTATGAAATCCCAGGCTAATCTGTTTCAAGTTGTTCTGGTCGCCTGCGCGGACCGCTTCTTCGGCGATGCGGTTCGGCAGTGGTGCGAGTAGCTTTGCGAATGTTGGGCCGAGGTCAGCGGCGATTGTGCCGGTGGCGGTGTTGCCCGCCACTTGCACCGTGGACTTATCGACTACTTTCGCGAGGTATTCCAGAATCGGAATATAGTCTTTGTCGCCGCCATCGCCCATCAACCGCATCGTGGCGTCGGCGATTTCCTTCACCGCGAGTCCCTGCATCGCTTTCAAACCTTCTTCGCCGTCCGTCGCCCATTTCTTCCCTGCGAATTCCAGTTTCACGGTCGCTTTCACGGAGTCCGCCCCGAGCGAAAGTTGCATCATCGCTTTGTCGGCACGCAGCAACGGTGCAAATTCTGCGGGGACTTCCTCGGCGAACATTCGGCGAACGAGGTTCATGTTCATGCCCGCGACAATCGCATGATCGGACGCAAGCGTCAGCACCTCGGAGAGCGCCCCCGTCGCTTTCGCGTCGCGGAACAGAGTCATTGGGTTGCGTGTTTGTTCCTTTGGTTGATAACAGATCGTACGGTCGTCCAGAAATGCGTATGCCGTTCCGCGATGAGAGTAAAAATAAGTGCCAATTTTGTCCAAGTAGTCTTTGCCACCCAGAGTACGAATGATTGCAGCTCGGTCGTATGCAGTCCGTGTGGTAATCGCGACGTGTGTGTGTGGCTCGGCGTTAGGTTCGCCAGGATTGACGATAATAGACAATCGCTCGATCTGTTTGAATTCAACGCCAGTCTTGCTGGTAAACGTTTTACCCATCTCGCTATCGGACTTGCTGAGTTCCTCGCGAAGCAACTGAAAACTCGGGTGGTCGAATATCGCCGAGACTTTGATCG
>JAYSYI010000393.1:0-13407 GCA_043727665.1 Limnoglobus sp.
CGCTGAAACTGCCCCGCTTCATTCCCCGTTTCGCCCCAGCGCTTCAGCACGTTGCCCGCGCTGTCGAGCTTTGTAATGCGGTCGGTCACGCCGAACTCAGCGACATAGTAATGGCCGGTTTCATCTTGCACGCAATCGGAAACGTAGCCGAGTTGGGCGGAATTGCCAATCGTACGGAGCAGGTTCCCCGCCACATCGTAAGTTCGCACGCAGTGATAGTGCGAATCGCAAACGAGCAAGTTCCCCTCGTTATCCACGCCCAGCCCGCTCGGGCGGCCATCGCGAAAATCGGGCGTCGTGAAACTGACACCGGTATGTCGGCCATCGAGGTCGTAGCTTTGTATTCGCGCAGTAAAATCGACCACGAACAGCGTATCGGCAATGATGACCGCCGCACGGGGACGCACAACATCGCCAGGCATCACGCCACGCCGCCCCCAAACGAGGTCCGGCATCCGCCCACGAACCCCGCCGCGCAATGCAAACCACGTCGCCGAGAACGGCAACGCAATCGCGAACAGCACGATCCAGTAATTCCGGCGCGTCAAGTATGGCTCTTTCATTGAAGTTCAGCATAGCCTACCAAGGTGCTCGCTTCGCGACAATTAGCCGCGACGCGCAGGCTTCGTAGCGGGGCGAGTATGCTTCACCTACTCACAACGTCGTACTCTTTCACGCCTCGCGCTCCGCTTCGCAAAGCCTGCGCGTCGCGGTTAGTTCTGCAATAGAAACCGAAGACGGGATGGTACAAAAACATCGCCAACTTCAACTTCCAGAACCTGCGGTTTTTGTCGTTTTACATACAACGAACGATTATCGAATGCCGCACAACATCTGGAAATGGTTCATGCCCACTAGTGACCTCATCGTTAGCGTCTCCGGGATTCGTGGCATCATCGGCGACAGCCTCACGCCCGATGCCGCCGTGCGGTTTGCTTGCGCGCTCGGCACGTACATGAAGGGTGGCAAAATCATCCTCGCGCGCGATAGCCGTGGCAGCGGGGACATGCTCCGGCACGCGATTCTCGGCGGGCTGTTTGCCACCGGTTGCCGCGTCGAAGATATCGGCATCGCGCCGACACCCACGGTTGGGATTGCGGTACGGCAACTGCAAGCGGCGGGTGCGATTCAGATCACAGCGAGCCATAATCCGTCGCCGTGGAACGGCCTCAAAATGTTCGGCGCCGATGGTGCCGTGCTACCGGCCGCGAAAGGACTGGAGATCAAAAAACTATTTGAGACGAAGGCATTTCGGCTGTCCCCGTGGAACGAAATGGGCAGCGTCGGCGTGCCGCCGGATGTGCAGGCCGAACATGCGGAGATGGTCCTCGAACACATTAGCGTGGCCACGGTGGCGGTCGGGCAGTTTCGCGTATTCCTCGATGGCAACGGCGGGGCAGGCGGGCCACTCGGCGCGAAGCTACTTACCGATCTCGGCTGCGAAGTCGTGCAGCATAATTGCGAAGCGAACGGCATCTTCGCACACGAACCCGAGCCGACGCCCGCGCACCTCGTCGATGTCGCACCGTGGGTCAAACAAACCGGTTCGCACATTGGTTTCGTACTCGATCCCGATTCGGATCGGCTCTCGATCATCGACGAAACGGGCATGTGCATCAGCGAGGAAATCACGCTCGCACTCGCCGTGAAGTATCGGCTACGTCAGCAACGCGGCCCCGTTGTCGTGAACATGTCGACATCGCGAATGTCCGAAGATATCGCGACGTTCGCCGGTTGCGAGTTTCATCGCTCCGCCGTCGGGGAAGCGAACGTCATCGAGAAAATGCGTGCCGTGCAAGCGGTCATCGGCGGCGAAGGCAATGGCGGAGTGATCGATCCGCGCGTCGGCTGGGTCCGCGATCCGTTCATCGGCATGGCACTCATCCTCAGCTTGATGGCCGAGGAAAAGAAATCGCTCAGCGAGATCGTGGCCACGTTGCCGAAATACGAGATGCTGAAAACGAAGTTCACCGTGACGAAGGAACGCCTTGCGGAATCGCTATCGAAACTCGAATCGTCGTGGCCCAATGTGAAGGTGAACCGCATCGATGGCCTGCGCATCGACGGCCCCGACTGGTGGCTACACGTTCGCGGCAGCAACACCGAACCCGTCGTACGCGTGATCGCCGAATCGCCAACCGTCGAGCAAACCGCAAAACTATGCGAAGAAGCGGGCCAGTTGTTGACGAGCTAAGACACTACGAAAGAATCAATAAACCTGTTCGTGTGTACCCAATGCCAGCAGGAGGATTGCTTCTGCTCCCTCGTGCTGCACGAATTCAAAAACGACTCGCAAATCAGTGGCCGCACTGTACGCCCAACAGCTAGCTAACGGCCCACGCAACTTGTGCGTTCTCAGGGACGAGCTAGATGAATCTGCCGACAATTGTTCGAGCGTTGCATCGATTAAATCTGCAGAATCAGGGTGAGATTTTAGCCATTTGCGAAGGTCGCGTCCAAACGCCGATGATGGCAACAGAAGTCGTCTCACGACTGGGCCTCGCGCACGATTTCCGCTGCGGTCATCGGCTGACATTTCCCTGTAGCAAACTCATTGCGGGCTTCCGCCACGGCGGCAGCCACACGCTCTCGCCCGCGTTCGGCGACACGACGGTTCAATACAGCGGCGAATTCCGCCTGGTCGTCGGCATCGAGTTGCTCAACAGCATCGAGGGCATCGGCAAACGCGGTCGAGTGACTCATAAAGTCTCCTGAAAAAAGCCTTTCGAACCACACTCAAGATGCAGGTACGCTTTCCACGTGGCGGTGGCCCCAGCTTTTATCGTCGCGTTGGGGGAAGTCGCTGCGGAAGTGCGTGCCGCGCGATTCCTCGCGCGATGTGGCGGCATCGATCATCAGACGCGCCACGGTGAGCAAGTTTTGCAACTCCCATCCTTGGCGTTTGTCGAACTCGCGACCGAGCACGTAGCGGCACCAGAAATCGACATCGCGCCGTGCTTCGTCGAGACGAGCGCGATCCCGGACGATGCCCATTTTGCGCACCATCAAGCTACGCAGCGAACTCGTCAGGTCTGCGACATCGAGATGATCGTCGGGGTCGTCGTCGCGCACGGTGTACTCCAACGGCAATGCTTGCAGCGGGCGAGAGTTCGCATCCAATGCGCGCATCGCGCCGCGGCCACACGACGCGCCGTACACCAACCCCTCGATGAGGCTATTCGATGCCAGCCGATTCGCACCGTGCAGCCCGCTCGATGTCACTTCCCCCGCCGCCCATAAATTCGGTAACGACGTGCGCCCCTCGGCATCGACCGTGACGCCGCCCATCATGTAGTGCGCCCCCGGCCGCACGGGAATGCGATCCTTCGTAATGTCCAACCCGAACCCGCGACACACTTTGTTGATGCCGGGGAATCGCGTGAGCACGAGGTTGCGTTCGAGGTGCGATAAATCGAGGTACACATTCGAGTGCTGGGTGCGTTCCATCGTGCGGAAGATCGCCCGCGATACGATATCGCGCGGGGCCAACTCCGCACGCGAATCTTCGTTCGGCATGAACCGCACGCCGTTAATATCGCGCAAATACGCCCCTTCGCCGCGCACCGCTTCGCTAACGAGGTAACGCGCCGAACCGGCCACATATAGCACCGTCGGGTGAAACTGCATGAACTCCATGTCGCGGAGTGCCGCCCCCGCACGGTAGGCGATCGCCATGCCATCGCCGGTCGCCACGGGCGGGTTCGTCGTCTCGCGGTAGACCATCCCGCAGCCGCCCGATGCCAAAATTACCTGCTTCGCCCAGAGCAAAATCGTTCCGACGTTCGGCCGCCACACGACCGCACCGACGCACGCGCCTTCATGCGTAAGCAAATCCACAGTAAACGTATCGTCCCACATCGTGACGTTCTTCGCAGCCTTCGCTTTCGCGATAATCGCCCGCATCACTTCGTGGCCCGTTGAATCGCCGAGCGCATGCACGATACGCCGATGGCTGTGGCCCCCCTCTCGCGTGAGTGCAAGTTGGCCGTTCTCCTGATCGAAATTCGTGCCGAACTCGATGAGCTTTTCGATCTCGCCGGGTGCCTCGCGAATGACCGTTTCCACGACGGTACGATCGCACAGCCCATCGCCGGCCACCATCGTGTCATCGACGTGATTCGCGAAATTATCCTCTGGGGAAAGGACGCTGGCGATGCCACCCTGCGCGTACGAGCTATTACTTTCGGTGATGCGATCTTTGGTGACGACATGTACGCCCGTCGTGCTGGAAATCTCCAGTGCCGCGCGTAAACCGGCAATTCCCGCTCCGATTACGAGCACATCGGTAAACCGGTGCAGTGCCGTGCGGCTATCGAAACTCAGCAAATATCGATTCGACGCAGCCATCGTGTATCGCCTCAGAATATGATCTTCTCAATATACCGAACCGCAAAACGCCGCCGGTGGAAACCGACGTCGCGTTAGCGTTTCGTCCGATAGACACTGCGAATGCGGCTCGCGTCGTTCTCGATAATCGGTTCGTGGCTTTGCGTACAATTCCGCGCGATCCCGCGCGATTTGGGAAATGCCCGTACGAGCAAGATTCAGGCTACGCAGAACCGCGTTACGCATCAGCATGTTCGATAGATCCGGAATGCAATCGTCGCCAAAATGGTTACGGCTCGCACCGAGTACTTTCGTCGAAGGGCTAAAGCCGAGATCGAGTTCACGCAATGCCGGATGCCTCGCGATGCTGCGAAACAGGGCGTTCCCGCCGCGCGGGCCGATGCCGTTGCTCGCGAGACCGAGTTCTTGCAGCGTGGAATTTTCGCTTAGTGCATCGGCGATCACTTCCGCACCATCGTCGCCAATCTCGTTGACGTTCAAAAACAGTGCCCGGAGCGATTGCGAACGACGCAGATATTCGGCCAACTTCTGGGCCGACGCGATGCCGAGACGATTACCGCCGAGATAGATTCGTTCGATGCGATCGCTGACGAGCAAGCCGTCGAGAAGTTCGATGACGGCGATGTCGTCGATCTGCGTGTTGACGAGATCGAGCGTGCGAATGGCGCGATTCGCGAGTAGCATTTTCGACACGGCCCGCAGCCCCGCGTTGCCGATGGGGTTGCGTTTGAGCCAAAGGCCGGTCACGGTGCGATTCTGTTCCAGAGCCGTGGCCAACGCTTCGGTACCCGCTGGCCCGATGAGATTGCAGCCGAGGTAAACGACCGCAAGACTTTCGTTGTGCGCGATCAATTTCGCGACGGAAAGCGCGCCGCGATCCCCGATGCCATCGGTGCCCAATAACAGGCTGCGAACGTGATCGTGGCCACGCAGGGCGTTCGTCACGCGCTCGCAGCCGTCAGGGCCGAGGTTCTGCTTGCAAAGGTCCAGTCGCCCGTCGCTAAGGAATGTACCGCGTGGAAAGACCTCGCCCGATCCGGAGACGTTCCGCTGTAAAAATTCGATGAGCGGGTCGACCTCGCACGGGTCGCATGGCACGAACGGTATCGTTCCCGTGAGCGGGCAGTGAAGGATACTCTCGGGCATTTTTCACCAGGGATAGACATCGTAATCTTTGAGGAACTGACCGTGGAGCGGCACTTCGGGTTCGTTAATTCCGCGTACGATTGGGTCGTAAATCCGCGAGGCACCATCGAGGCTATCGAGCGGCAAATAGAAGCCTTGCTCGTCGCGTGCCCGTTCGGCTTGGTGCAGCGGTTTCTCGTCGGTGATCCAACCAGTATCGACGCTCGAAACGTAGATGCCCACTTTGGCGAGTTCCTCGGCCGTCGTTCGCGTCAGCATATTGGTTGCCGCCTTTGCCATGTTCGTATGTGGATGGTATGGTGACTTATACGCCCGGCCAAACTGTCCCTCCATCGCAGATACGTGAACGATAAATTTTCGGGCGTGTGGCGAACGTTGAAGTACTGGTAGCAGATGTTCGTTCAACACGAATGGGGCCATCGCGTTGACGAGCATTGCTTCGACCATCTCGATCGTGCCGACTTCGCCAATTTTCAACCGCCAACTATTAATGGTGCGGAGATCGACCTGTTGCCCATCGTGATCGAGTGTTGCGAGTGGGAAATCATTGTCTGCCACAACGAGGTGGCCGCGATAATCCGGCCTCGCTTCGATCAGTACGGTCGTAGCCGAACCATCCGCCAATGCCAATCTTTCATGTGCTTCCGCTTCCAAAAGATGATTATAAAACGCGAGCGGCCGCTTCACCGTTTGAGCGGCATTGTGGACGATAATGTCGAGATGAGATTCTGTATCTTTTATCTCATTGGCGAACCGTTCGACCGATAACAAATCGCGTAAGTCGAGCGGGCAGATTATTAGTTGGTCCCACCAGACATTCGCATCGGATTCTCGCCGAAATCGCTTCATTGCGTCGTGGCGAAACCGCGTCGTGACGATGACCCGTGTGCCATCGCGAAGCAGTTTTAATGCTGTCAGGAAGCCAATTTTAATCCGGCCACCGGTAACCAACGCGATGCGCCCGGACAGGTCGCAACGTGCTGTGCGTTTGTCCCAATTCCGCGATGCACACGACGGGCAAAGCAGATGATAAAAATGATGAACTTCGTGAAACAACAACTTGCATATATAACAGAGCTTGGCCGCTTGGTAGTGCGATTGGCCGGAGAATGCGGGTGGCTGATCTGCGGTTTGATGAAGAACGATGCCCGTACTGCCAGCGATGGCATCATCGAAATCGACGCGATCCTGCTGTTTGACACGCCGCTTCCCGCGTTTTCCTTCACGATGAATTTTAGCAACGAGCGATTTGAACCGATCCTGACTCGACACCGATGAGACATCCTCGGATACTTCCTGAAGTACCCGAATGCAGATTTCCATCTCCTCGTCTGTGAAAGGCATCAAATTTCAATCTTCGGGAGTGGAATGAGAAGGACTCGAACCTCCACCTTTGTATTGCAACTACAATGTGCTTCCATTACACGGTTACCCATATATATTTTGTGAATTTCAAATAGTAGGGGATGAGGAGGACTCGAACCTCCTCCTTGTTTTGGCAAAACATTGTGCTTCCGTTACACCATCATCCCCATATTTCGCATTCAAGGTGGGAATGAGAAGGAGTCGAACCTACGCTTACGGGTTATGAGTCCAGTGTACTTCCATTACACCATCGTTCCCATTCAACAGTCTATTTATTTTCGTCGCGTTTGTTCTTTGCGGCGGCTTCGGCGAACTTCTTTTGCGCTTCGGTGTATGCGGAGGGTGCGAATGCGGAGCCGGCGGAGTTCGGGTTTGCGCTGGAGGCGTCTTTGCGAACTTCGACTTTGCTCGTGCCATCCACACGCTGTTTGGCAACGGGGTTGGCCTTTCCCGCCACCGTTGGTGCATCGTTCGTGGCCTGCGCTTCTCGGTCTTGCAGCATCTTCTCGTAGCCATCGAGGAATCGCTGATACTCTTCCTCGGTGTAGCCGAGTTTCTTCTTCATCTCCGCGTTGAGTTTGTTGTTTTTCAGCGTCTCCAATTGTAGTTGTGCGGACTTCTTTTTGAACTCCGGATTCTCTTCGAGTGGCTTCGAGAGGTTATCCGTCGTGCCTGCGATGTTGCCATGGCGACGCGGGTCGCGCTGCGGGTCATTCTGTGGCGAACCCGGCTTTTGTTGCGGGGGGTTCTGCTGTTTTTTGGCCATCTCTTCTAACTGTTTTTTGGCTTGCTCGGGCGTTTGCGGTTTGCCTTCCTCGTTCTGTTTTTGCAACTGTTCGCGGGCGTCTTTGCCGATTTTTTCGTCGAGCTTCTTTTCCGCTTGTTTGCGTTTCTCTTCGTTCGGCGATTTCAAATCCTCGGCATCCTTCGCAAGCTCCTCGGATTCTTGCGGTGACATTGGCTTGTCAGCCGACTGGCCTTTTTTGTTATTCTTGTTTTGCTTGGCTTTCTCTTCGGCTTCTTTTTGCAACTTCTCTTCGGCGGCTTTTTGCTTGTCTGCGTCTCCGGATTTTAGATCTTTCTCGGCTTGTTCGCGAGCCGGTTTGCCGACCTTTTCATCGAGTTTGTCGCGTGCCGCTTGCTTCTTCTTTTCGTCGCTGCCCGCCAAGTCCTTTGCGGCGTCCTGAATCTCCTTCGCGTCGGCTTTACGTTGCTCTTCAGACTTGCCGTTGTCTGGCTTCTCCGCGTTCTTTGCGGCTTTTTCGGCTTCTTTTTGCAGCTTTTCCAGTTTCTCCTGTGCCGCTTTCCGCTTGGCAGGATCGTCCGACTTCATATCGTCGGCGAGCTTTTCCGCTTCTTCGCGGGCCGGTTTGCCGACCTTCTCATCGAGTTTGTCGCGTGCCACTTGTTTCTTTTTCTCGTCGTTGCCCGCCAAGTCCTTGGCGGCGTCCTGAATTTCCTTCGCGTCCGCTTTACGTTGCACTTCAGACTTGCCGTTGTCTGGCTTCTCCGCGTTCTTTGCGGCTTTCTCGGCTTCTTTTTGAAGCTTCTCCAACTTCTCCTGTGCGGCCTTCCGCTTGGCAGGATCGTCCGACTTCATGTCGTCAGCGAGTTTCTCCGCTTCTTCGCGAGCCGGTTTGCCGACCTTCTCGTCGAGCTTGTCGCGTGCCGCTTGTTTCTTTTTCTCGTCGTTGCCAGCCAAGTCTTTCGCCGCGTCTTGAATCTCCTTCGCGTCCGCTTTGCGTTGCTCTTCGGACTTGGCGCTGTCTGGCTTAGTGTCTTGCGATGGCGTTTTCTTTGCGGCGCTGCGGTCCGGTTCGGCTTTGCCCTTTTCCTTGGGTTTGGCCGCATCGCTCATCGGGTCGCCATCACCCGCTTTCGGTTCGCCCATCGGCTTGCTGTCGGCCTTGGTGTCCGGATCGGGCTTCGAAGCCTTTTTGGCACTCGCGGGCGGCGTCGGTTTCTGTTCGCGGCCGGTACCGGCTTTCTCGTCTTTTGCCTCGTCTGTGCCTTGCTGCGAAGGCTCTTCAGACTTCTTGCCTTCGGCGGGTTTGGTCTGGCCGTCCTTCTTGGCCTCGGCCGATTTGGCGGTGTTCTTTTGGTCGGGCGGCATATCGCCGGGCTTTGCCTCGGGTTGCGGATTGCCGTCTGCGCCCTTCGGTTCGCCGGCCTTTTCTTCGGGTTTCTCGCCTGCTTCTGGCTTCATTGGCTCGGGTTTGGGCGTTGGCTTTTCGCTGCCTGCCTTCCCGCCGAGTGGCGGTTCCTTTTCCTGTGGGCTGGCCTCGGGCTTCTCGCCCGCCATCGGCTTCGACTCGGATGTCGGCTGCGGTTTCTGCGGCGCGCCCGCGCCTTTTTCGGCACCTGCCATCGGTTCCTTATCGCCCTTTTTGTCCTCGGCGGCGGCACCGTCTTCGGGCTTAGGCTTCGGTTTTTTCTCGGCGACGGGGGTCTTCGAATCGGCTTCTGGTTGATCGTTTGGCTTCGCTTCGCCGGGTTTTTGGTCCTGCTCGTCGATCTCTTTCTGAATGCGATCCGCTTCGCGCTGAAGGTCGTCTTCGCCCTTTTTGGGCTTCTGTGCGGCCTTTTCCTTATCGCCCTTTTGCTCGGGCGTGTCGGTCATCGGTTTGTCGCCCGACGGCGCACTATCAGTCTTGGGCCCTTCCTTCTCCATCGGCATCGGCGGGGTCTTGTCATCCGCTTTCATCGGCGGCATCGGCGTGCCTTTTCCGCTATCGCCCTTCTCTGCTTTGTCGCCCGGTTTCGGCTGTCCCTTTTGGTTGGGGTCTGGCTGGCCTTCGCCCTTTTGTTCGGCTTCGCCATCCTCTTTCTTTTCCTGCTTGTTGTCCGGATCCTTCTGCTGTTCTTCCTTCTTTTCTTTCTTTTCGTTCTTGTTTTCAGGTCGTTTCTCCGCGTCGCGTTTTTGCTGTTCTTGCTTTTGCTGATTCGCTTCGTCTTTTTGGCGATTCTCGGCTTGTTGTTTGAGTTCGTCTTTCTGCATCGGCTCTTTCTTCGCCGCCGTCAGTTTCACTTTTTGCACTTTCGACTTGCCGAGGTTCGCCTTCGGCACGGTGCAGTTGTCGGTGACTTCGAGCCAGTATTCGACGACCATCCCTTCGTTCAACGTGACGGCCTTGCCGGCCTCGTCTTTTGCGTCGGTCAGCGAGAAGGAATCTTTGTAAATCACCTCTCTCGGGAAGGTGCCATCGGCCTCGCGCTGGAACGACTTCCCTTTCAGGAACGGCTTCGCAGCCAGCGAAAAACCTGGTTTCTCCGGTGCATCGGCGATACGAAGGCGGAGTGTCGCTTTGTCGATTCCGAAGTCGTCGCCGAGCAGGCCATCGATCTTGAGCAGACCGTTGGTGGGCAGCGAAATTTCTTCTTCTTTCGGGTCGGTAATTATCGCGGTGGGCAGTTGATCGGACTGCACGCGGATGGGGTACGGTGGTGCGTCGTTGTTGGCTTCGTCGGTCGTGGAGTGGAACAGCAGCCGGTAACTGTCCACCTTGTCGAGTGTCATTTTCACGCGAAGTGTATCGCGACTGTCGCTTAAAATTTCACCGACAATCGGTTGCGCAACGTCCCTAAAACTGGCACGGCCGTCTTTCAATTCGCGGTTCGCTTTCGCGGTGATCGTGACGATTGTGCCGCGATACGCTTCGATGTGCGGATCTTTGCTGGAGTCTGGTTTCATGCGCAAGTATGCGGGGTATTCGTACTTCACTACGAACTCGGTGAACATCGGCTTCGGTCGCACGGTCACGCGATATTCGTTCGTCACGACATCGCCACCAGAAACGCGGTACCAGAAGCCGTTCTGCATGAGGTATTCGGGGATTCGCACGGTCCAGTCGCGGTTGCTCGTCGTTTGTTCGAGTGCGATTTCCTCGTAATTCGGGTCGGCGGGATTATGCCGAAGCTGAACGCGCAGGCGGTCGGAGCTGTCCGCGTTCGGAATGCGCCCTTCGATCGCGACGCTGATCATCAGCGGCTGACCGGCAGTAATCGTCAAATCGCCGTCCTTGGGTTCGACGAGGCGAATCTGCGTGCGCGTCGCGATTGTGGATGCGGAGGCAAACGGATTCCATGCGCGATGAAACAAGGACAGGAACACGCTCGGCTTAAATATTAAAAACCAAATCGCCAGAACGACGACCAACGTACCGACCGCGCCGCCGAGCCAGAGCAACCGCTTCGATTCGCCCGCGCGATCGAGGTCGGCTTCCTTCATCTGCTTCGCAGCCTTCGCGCTGACGACGGCGCGAACGCCATCGGAAAGATCTTTCTCTTGCAAGTCCACCCAGTTCACGATGCTGTTTTTCGCGTCGGCAACGGTGTCTTCGACTTGTTTTGCTGCATAAAGCGGATTGACCGCACGACGCCAGGGGCGGACGACGAGGTAATAACTCGC
The DNA here is from genome assembly GCA_043727665.1 of Limnoglobus sp. Lineage (GTDB taxonomy): Bacteria > Planctomycetota > Planctomycetia > Gemmatales > Gemmataceae > Limnoglobus. Next base: position 11,267 of record JAYSYI010000393.1, read on the forward strand.
GGCCGCCAAACTGCCGAGCAGCCCGATGATGCCGACTTGGCGAACCCACGAAGGGAGATCAAGCCAGCGATCCACTGCGATCACCACAGCGAAGTATCCGAGCGCGATCGCCGCCACGGTGAGGCTGCCGCAAAAAAGATCGTGCGTGCGGATTCGTCGCGTCGCCACCGCGAGTTGCCGATCGATTTCGGTGTCTTGTTTGGATGCGAGTGAAATTTTCGGCGCAACGGCGGTGGGCATGAGATCGACTCCCGTGGAGGCGCGCGAAATATCCGCGTAACCTCCACTACCATAATAGCCGATCGCTTTCCATCGGGCGAACCCTTAGTGGCCAGTATGTTACGCGCGTGTGACATCCCGTAGCGATTGATCTGTCAGATGCCCGATCACTGTCTAGAATCCCCTTGCGTTCGCAACTTCCCGCTCGAATATCATTCCTTCGGAGCTTTCGATGATGCGTCCCCTCAGTCGGCGTTCGTTCCTTCATACGGCCGGCCTAGGCCTCGCTGCCATCGCTTCACCGAGTGCGCGTGCCGAAACCTCGAAAGCGCCGCTCTTCAAAATCTCGCTCGCCCAATGGTCGCTCCACAAGGCGTTATTTGCCAAGAAGCTCGATGCGCTTAAGTTCGCCTCGATCGCCAAAGACGATTACGGCATCCTCGCGGTCGAATACGTCAACCAGTTTTACAAGGATAAAAAGAAGGACGATGGCTACCTGAAAGACCTGAAGAAAGTTGCCGACGATAACGGCGTCACCAGCGTGCTCATCATGTGCGATGGCGAAGGCGCGCTCGGCGATGCCGACGCCACGAAGCGATCCCAGTCAGTCGACAACCACAAGCGCTGGGTCGAGTGGGCGAAGTTCCTCGGCTGCCACAGCATCCGCGTCAATGCCCAATCGAGCGGCAGTTACGACGAACAAATCGAACGCGCCGCCGACGGCTTGCGCTCGCTTACTGAGTTCGGTGCGACGCACAAAATCCACGTCATCGTCGAAAACCACGGCGGGCTGTCGTCGAACGGCGAATGGCTCGCAAAGGTCATGAAGAAAGTCGATCTCCCCGGCTGCGGCACGCTCCCGGACTTCGGCAACTTCAACCTCGGCAACGGCAAGGAATACGATCGCTACAAGGGCGTCGATGAACTGATGCCGTTCGCGAAGGGCGTCAGCGCGAAAACGCACGACTTCGACGAAAAGGGCAACGAAACGCACACCGATTACCGCAAGATGATGGACATCGTTGTGAAGAAGCACAAGTATAATGGTTTCGTCGGCATCGAGTACGAAGGCAGCAAGATCGGCGAGCCAGAAGGCATCAAAGTCACGAAGAAACTGCTCGAAACGATCATGACCGAAATGCAAGCGTAACGATGATCGAATACCACGCGGTCGGGGAAATTCCTTGGCCGCGTTACTCCTCACCGAGGCCGTCATGCCGATTTATGTGTACCAAGCGACGAATGCCGACGGCACCGATGGCGAAGTATTCGAGGTCATTCAAACGATGTCCGCCCCGCCGCTTACCGAGCACCCCGAGAACGGCCTGCCCGTAAAGCGGCTGTTCGGCACCCCCAACGTCCCAAGAACCTGGACCGATTCACAAGCGAAAGCCAATCTCTCCGACAAGAACCTCGACCGAATGGGCTTCACGAAGTACGTCAAAAGCGGCGACGGCAAATACGAGAAAGTCGTCGGCAAAGGCCCCAGCAACATCTCCAAACCGCCACGCGGTTAATGCGACGGGTACGACGTAGAATTTGTTTAGCCGCCATTTAACTGCGGCCGAAGACATCCAATAGAAACTCCCTGCACGACCCGTAGAGTGGTTGCGCGAGTGGCAACACAGACTCACGCTGCCAAAATTGTTTAGGATTAAGCTTAACGAGCGCCTCGTGATCCATCCAGACAATGGGAGAATCGCCATTCACATCGAGGGTCGCGCGATCAAAACACATTGGCCCCCAGGCATCGCCCCACTGCGCAAACGGAACAAAGTCCGCATCAATGAGTGACCGCCATGCCAACAGCAAATCTCGCAATGGCTTCAGTGGCTTAACCGATGGCGTATCTGTCATGAAAATCTGTTGGTCGTAATGTCGGCTTTTGACTTGATCGAATCGATGGAAGCGAGCCAGCAAAT
>JAYSYI010000394.1:0-4451 GCA_043727665.1 Limnoglobus sp.
ATGCCAGGATTCTGGACAAAACCGCTGACGGCTACATGAAGGGGATCACTACAGTCGGTGGCAGCAACAAAGCCTCTCGCGATTTTCTCTGGCTGACGGCCGAGGAAGTCCGCCAACTCGCGCCGACGAAACCGGAGAAAGATATCACGTACCCCATGCCCGCGAAGATCGCCGAGCGGATCGCTCGCTTTCACCTCATCGACAATACACGTGGCGAGCCACCAATGTGGCAGAAATCAGAACTTCGCAAGCAGACCTTCATGATGACCGTGGTGAAAGTGACCGAGTACGCCATCGAGTTGCGGTTAGGTGGCGAGGTCTTGTTGTGCAACGATGCCGACCCGATGAAAGCGAATCGCGGCTACGAAGCGACGCTCCACGGCAAGCTGGTGTATCAGCCCTCGAAGCAGCGATTCACCATGTTCGAGATCGTCGCCATCGGCGAACACTGGGGTGATGGCGACTACACCCGCAAAGGCACCCGACCGGGCAAGGCCCTCCTCGGGATCGCGTTCGGCCTCGCCGACCCGGCCAACGCGGCGGATCGCGTCTCACCCCAAGGCATCCGCGACCGAAACGCTTACATGAGTGGCGAGTGACGAGTCGTGAGTGACGGGACCAGAAATCCATGTCGTCCCGCTGCCAAACGTCACCGCACCTACGTCCGTCTCCGCCCCGTTGTCACAATGCGAACTGTTAAACACGTAGTTGCCGTTATTCAGAGCCGTCACCCCGTCGATGCCGACGTTGTCGTTAGCGGTCGAGCCGCGGAGGGTGCTGATGATCGTCCCGTCGCCCCGCTAAAGAGATAAATGGCCCTAGCATCGACCGCCGCGAAGTCGTCGAACGGCGACATTATAAAAATACGATACAAGAATATTCGACGATGCTCAACCGGATATCGTTAACAATTTTCGAGTTTCGACTTCACCCACGCGATTTCGCAAAGTCACAAAATTTCAGATGATGTGACGTAAGTCAGAATTGTGTCGTGTCGCGAAAGTGTCTCGAAATGACACCAAACGGTCGCATCTTGACACCAAACGGTCGCATCTTGACACCAAACGGTCGCAAAATGACACCAAACGGTCGGCACTTACGGCAAGTGCAAGTTCAAGGCCCATCGACGCAAACCACGACAGAACTATAGGATACAGCAAAACTGCCGAAGCCGATCAGGAATTTTTGATCAAAAAGAGGTATTTTGAAACCGAAAAACACGCGAAAAACCGGTTTTGGCATGTCCGCAATTGTGACTTACGTCGCTATTTTGTGAGCGAAATCATGACTTTGCGGCGATCAGCCCGGCTAGGTATGTCACGGTGTCGCCAGTGGCTTTCGCGCTAGCGGCCAGCCCGGCGAAGTCGCCGACTTGCCTCGAAAGCTCCATTACGCTCGGGCAGGTCAGGGCGCGATCGTCGGTGAGTTGGGCAAAGTACAACTTCGCGGCGGCCAGTGCATCGGGCAGTCGGTTCAGGCGGATGAGCAGATTGACGTACACCTCGGCGGGGAAGGTATTGCCTTCCACGAGTTCTTGTGCAATTTTGACTTGAAAATGCCCCAAACCCGCTTCGACATCGCGGCCCGTTATCACGTTCAAGTACACCAGATAATCGGCGTAAGTGCCCTCAAAAGGCGAATCGGCGTCGCCGCGAAACTGGGGCGAAAGCCGGCGGCCGTACTCGCAGAGTTCGCGTGCCAGTTCGAGTTCCGGCACTGCGGGGAGTTGCACGCCCATTTGCACCACCGACGAAAGGTGCGATACGTCCACGTGATACGTGTCTTCGGTGAACATATCGGGGTTAGCTTCGATCAGTGCGAGAATCGTCGTGCCCGCTGCGACCGTACGGCCCCGGCCCACCACATCGCTCTGGAGCCGTTCGCTCAGTTGCTCGTGAAGCGTACGCACGAGCCTAGTGTAACAGTAGTTTCGGAGATCGAGTTGGTTCGACAAATCGGTGCCACTCACCGTTGTGATCGTCGAACAGATGCCTTGGCGGTCGAGGATCAAGTCGAAGCCTTTTTGGGGCAAAACCTGCTGGTGCCAAGCGATATCGACGAGCGGGTAGGTGTCTTCGCCTTCTTCGGGGACGTATGCGGCAAGAGCGTCTTTGATTGGCCCTGGCTCGCCGATGAGTCGGTAAAAGCCCCAGGCTCGTGGGATGTCGCGCTTCTGCAAGTAGATATTGCCAACGTGGCGGGCAGCATCGCGGATGGCGTTTTCGTACGGTTCGTGAGTGTGGGCAGGCAGTTCGGACGACGGCCCCATTGGGAACGGCGTGACGCCGAGTTCCACCCGCTTTCGCATCAGCATCGCGTAGAACAGATTGTGGAAATCGCCTTTCGCACGCAAATCTTCGATGAGCGTGTCCACTGCCGCCAGTGCGCCGTGCGTTGCGAGGATCGTGGGCAATTCGTCGTTCATGCGAAGCGTTCCTGTGCGAGTGTGCGAGCACAACCAAAATATACGTATCGCCGCGATCCTCGCTCGAAATTCGAACAAAATAGCGACGTAAGTCACAATTGTGGAACTTCAAAAACCCGTTTTTTCGTGTTTTTGCGTCTCGAAATGGCTCTTTTTGATCGCAAATTACTGATTTGTTTCGACAGTTTTTGCTGTATCCTATAGTTCTGTCACGGTTTGCGTCGATCGCCACTCGGCGGATAATCGCCTTAAATACCGACCGTTTCATGTCAACATGCGACCGTTTGGTGTCAACATGCGACCGTTTGGTGTCACGATGCGACCGTTTGGTTTCATTTTGAGACACTTTCGCGACACGACACAATTCCGACTTACGTCAAATCGTCCAAAATATTTTGACTCCGGCAAAACGTATGGGCACAAGATTCCTGACAGAATTTATGTCAGATTTCGAACCCAAATCCGTTTCACTGCCACGAAGCCGTTCGTGCCAGCCCGCAGCGCCAGCAAGGGGTTGGACTTTCACGATCGAGACACGGGGCGCGGAGTTTCTTGCGGGTTCCCCTTGCTGGCGCTGCGGGCTGGCAGGATTCGAGATTCACGCTACCGTAGATTATGAGAGACGAAAACTGACTCGCAAAAACCCGTTCCGGGTCAAGTGCGCCGGTTTTACGGACGAAATAGATTGCAAGGTTCTTTCCGTATGTACCGCGAGGGCTAAAACGTGTCTATCGTTCATTCCGCCACGAAGGCGCAAGCTAGTGTTGCCGAGGCCAACCCTGTGAGTTCCGACCGCTACCTGTTTACCAGCGAATCTGTATCGATGGGTCACCCGGACAAAGTGTCCGACCAGATCAGCGATGCGATTCTCGACTTTTGCCTCACGCACGACCCGATGAGCCGCGTGGCGTGCGAAACGCTCGTTACGACGGACCATTGCACGGTAGCCGGCGAGATCACGACGAAAGCCCCGCTGACGCGGCAAGCGGTCGATAAACTCGTTCGCGAGACGATTGCGAACATCGGCTACGTCGACCCGAACATCGGCTTCGCGGCAAGCAATTGCCAGATCAACAACGTCATTCACGCGCAGTCGCCGCACATCAGCCAGGGCGTCGACACCGGCGGTGCTGGCGACCAGGGCATGATGTTCGGCTTCGCCTGCGACGAAACCGCATCGCTGATGCCGTTGCCAATTCACCTGTCGCACCGTTTGGTCGAATTTCACGCCGAATTACGCCGCAACGGCACGCTGAAATGGCTCCGCCCCGATGCGAAAAGCCAGGTCACGGTCGAGTATCACGCCGATGGCACGCCGCACCGGATTCACACCGTGGTGCTCAGCACGCAGCACGACGAAACCGTGATGACGAAGAAGGGCACGACCGACTATTTCACCGACGATGCGCGTCAGATGATTATCGACAAATTGATTCTTCCCGTGTTGAAGAAAGAGCGTGCGGACCTGGTAAAGGGCAAGCTCGTGATGGTCGTTCCGGGCAGCCATCCGACGCTCGGCGAGTTCGATATTGCCTGCCATATTAACCCGACGGGCTGCTTCCTGGAAGGTGGCCCACACGGCGATTGCGGCCTGACGGGGCGGAAAATCATCGTCGATACCTACGGCGGTCGCGGTCGTCATGGCGGCGGGGCGTTCAGCGGTAAGGATCCGACCAAGGTCGACCGCAGCGCCGCGTACGTCTGCCGGTACATCGCCAAGAACATCGTTGCGGCGAAACTGGCGAAGCGTTGCGAAGTGCAGCTCAGCTACGCGATCGGCTACCCGAACCCGCTGAATATCTGGGTGAACACCGAAGGCACCGCCGCACCCGGCGTCACCGATGCGAAACTGATCGAACTGATCGGTAAGCACTTCCAACTGACGCCGAAGGGGATCATCGAGACGCTCGACCTGCGTCGCCCGATCTACCTCGCCACAGCCGCCCACGGTCACTTCGGCCGCGACGGCTTCCCGTGGGAAAAGACTGACAAAGCGAGTGCCCTGAAAGCCGACGCCGGGGTGTAA
>JAYSYI010000395.1:0-13364 GCA_043727665.1 Limnoglobus sp.
AGGAATCGGGGCGGCACAGGGGCGGAAGGTATATTTTTTGCGTGCGACTTCGGGCATTCGCGATTCGGGGCCGAACAATCCGTCGAACTGCTTGCGCGCTTCGCCGTCTTGTGGCAAAAATTTGATGACGCGCTCGAGTGCCGCCCGCGATGCTACCGGGCGGTTCAGAATCAGTTCGAGGCGTGCGATCAGTTCGTGAACTTGCGCGAGTTGGTCGGTCGCTTCAGGCGAATACGCATCGGCGGCTTTACGGAACAACAGCAGCGCGCCGATGACTTCGCCTTCGGATTGTCGGAAAAATCCGCGTAACAGGTGCCCCATCGCAAAGTCGGGTTGAATCGAATACGCCTTGCGTATCGCTTCTTCGGCTAGCTCGGTCTTGCCTTCCGCGAACAAAATGTGCGCGTAATACCCCCAAATTTGCGGGAGGTCTGGGTACGCCTTCGTCAGCGTCTCCATCGTGCGCAGTGCGGAGTCGTGTTGCTCGAGTTGCTGTTGTTCGAGGGCCAATTCGATCTTGTCGAAGAACGGCGTGCAGCACCATTTGAACTTTTTCCCGCTTCCACACGGGCAGGAATCGTACGGTGTCGGTGGCATAAGACTCTCATGAGGCGTGTCGAGCTGACAGGTTATCAGAACAGGATACGGGTTTCTTGTCGCGCCGAAAACATCCGTTCCGGGTTTGACTCAGGGAAATGCTGACCTAATGTTGGGTGGGCCTCAATCCTACGCAACAAGTAAATGGCTATTAACCTCGACCGCCACTCACGCATCCGAGCGGTCCGTCCCCGAAGGGCATTGACGCAACATGGTAACTAACGATCTGGGCGCATGTGAATGGTTCGTTTGGGATCTGCGGCGGAGCGGCTTGATCGACCGCGGTCAACTCGATCAAATCGTCAGCGAGTTTCTCAAGCGCAATCCGCGTGCTGAAGCACCGGCACTCGCCGAGTACCTCGTCCATCAGGGGACGCTCACGGGGTTCCAAGCCGAACGCATTCTTAACGGCAAGACCCAGGGCCTCGTGCTCGGGCCATACGTTCTCCTCGACGCCATCGGGCAGGGGAGCATGGGCCAAGTGTATAAGGCCAACTCAAAGAACGATCAAAACTTCTACGCCGTGAAGGTGCTTCCGCGACGGAGCATGTGGAACGTGCGTTTGGCCCGCCGCCAAGTGCGATCCTTCGGCCAGTTCAGCCACCCGGCCATCGTGCCGTTCGTCGATGTCGGCACCGCAGGCGGCTTGCACTATCTCGTGTGGCCACTCGTTGAAGGCCAAAGCCTTGAGACAGTGATTCAGCAGCACGGCAAACTGTCGGTTTCGCAGTCTGCGATGATCGGCGTGCAAGTCGCGCAGGGTTTGGCCGTCGCACACCAGAACAACCTGTTCCACGGCCTTATCAAGCCATCGAACTTGCTGCTCGGTTCGGATAACCAAGTTCGCATCTTGGACTCGGGTATCGGATCACTTTTGGTGGAGAACGAAGGCGAATCGCTCGTCGATACGATGTCCACCGCAAACACGTTGACTAGCGGCCTCGATTGTGCCAGCCCAGAGAGCATTCTCGAACCGACAAACCGCACCCCGGCCGGCGATCAGTACAGCCTCGGTTGCGTGCTTTATAACTGTCTAACGGGTCAAATGCCGTTCCCCGAAGGCAGTGCAGTCGAGAAGATGATGGCTCACCAGAACAAAGAGCCAATGCCGATCAAAGACTACGCTCCCGAAGTTCCGGATGTCGTTGTGGAAGTCGTTCATCGGCTAATGGCGAAGAAGCCCGAAGACCGCTACAGCGGGCTGGACGAAGTCGTCGAAGCCCTCGAGCCATACCTGGGCGATCTGATGCAAGGCCAGCAGACTGCCGATCAGCAGTCACGCTCGCAAAGTACAGCCCGCTATTCCTCGACGGCATCGGCAAGCAGTCGTTCCGGAGTTCGAGCCTCTTCGCAAATGTCGGGTTCGTCGGGTCGCATGTCGGGATTGCCCGATGCTCCCGCACAAGCTTCACCTTCTCGCATGGCGAGCATGTCTCCGCCCCCGACGCGGGGCCGTGCGATGCCATCCGGACCACAAACGCCACCCCCTGCACCGGGCGGTATGCCGAATTTCCCCAGTCGGAGCAGTTTCCCGCAAAAATCTCATGCGAACCCTGGTACGAAGAGTTCGCAGATGGGTGGGATGTCCCCATCTTCGTCGGCCAATCCGGTGCCCGTGCGAACTTCCGGCCCGATGTTCCCGAGCCGTGCCGCTGTGCAACAAGCGTACGACCCCGACGATGTCCCTCTGACACCCGTCGCACCGGAATCGCCCCCGTACGCCGATGCCGCACGGCAAAGCATTCCGGGTGGCTGGATGCCGCAAGACGACGATTCGCGGAAACCCGCATTCGGTACGCTCGGTATCGTGGCCGCGACTATCATCTTGATGGTGCTCGTGTTCCTCGGGGCGACGTTGCTTTTGAACCGCCAATAATCCCGCAAGGGACTCAGTACAGTCAGCTGCGGCAGGGCACACGGGTGACATATCACCCGGTACCCGCCGCAGTTTGCTTTTGGTATCCCTATAATGCCGGTGCAACGTGTCTTAACGTTGCGTGGGTGATTTCCCATTCGATGGTGCCCCGAGTGACGGATTCCGTTTCAGAATCGAAGCGCCACCCCGCCCGCCGACGGGTGGCCGTGCTCGGCTGTACTGGCTCGATTGGCACGAATACGCTCGATGTCGTTCGCCACTTCCCGGATCGCTTCGAAATCTTTGCTTTGTGCGCACACTCCCGTTGGCAATTACTCGCCGCGCAATGCCGTGAGTTTCGCCCGCAATATGCGATCCTTACCGATCCCGATGGTTTCGCGAAGGCCGACCGCAGCCAGTTTCCACCCGGCACCGAGTGTTTGAGCGGACCGGATGCGGCCATTCGCGTGGCCGCCGATGCCGCAGTCGATGTCGTCGTTGCAGCCGTCGTTGGTGCGGCGGGATTGTGTGCCGCGTGGGCGGCGCTCGAATGCGGTAAAACCGTCGCTCTTGCGAACAAAGAAACGCTGGTGGTCGGCGGTTCGCTCATTACCGAACTCGCCGCGCGGCGTGGGGCGAAACTTTTGCCTGTCGACAGCGAACATTCCGCAATTTTCCAGGCGATGGCGGGATATGGCCCCGATGATGTCGAACGAATTGTACTGACAGCGAGCGGCGGGCCGTTTCGTGGGCGAAATTCGGCGGACCTCGAAACCGTCACGCCCACCGAGGCATTGCACCACCCGACGTGGCAAATGGGGCCGAAGATCACCATCGATTCCGCCACGCTCATGAACAAGGCACTCGAAGTCATCGAAGCCCGGTGGCTGTTTGGGTTACCGCCCGACAAAATCGATGTCATCGTTCACCCCGAATCGATCGTGCATTCGTTCGTCGAATTCGTCGATGGCTCGGTCCTCGCGCAACTTTCGCCGCCCGACATGCGGCTGCCGATCCAGTTCGCACTGGCGTACCCGGAGCGAATATCCGGACCGGCGAAGCGTCTCGACTGGAAGGCGCTCACCGGATTGCGGTTCGAGCAACCCGACCGCGAGACGTTCCGTTCGCTCGATCTCGGTTTTGAAGTCGCCGAGCGTGGCGGCACGTGTGGCGCGGTGCTGAATGCCGCAAACGAAGCCGCCGTGGCACGATTTCTCGCTGGCGATCTCGGATTTCTCAACATCGCCCGGTGCTGCCGGGCGGTACTCGATTCCCACAATTACGATCCGCATCCGACGCTCGATGGCCTGTGGGCCGCCGACCGTTGGGCGCGGCAGGAGGTAGCGCGTTGGACCCGACCGTGACACCCACACCGCACAATAACGATGCTTCACTCCGGGAAACACCGGCATCCTGGTTCAAGCAGAACGCCCTTAATGTCATCATCGGGGTGGCGTTGCTCGTCGTGGTGTTGCGCTACCTGCACCCAATCGACTGCCTGATGGCGGCCGCAGGCTTGACGCTGATCATTTTCCTTCACGAACTCGGCCACTTTGCCGCAGCGAAGTTCTGCAATGTTCGCGTCGAAACCTTCAGCATCGGCTTCGGTCCGGCATTGCCGTTCTGTTCGTATAAACTCGGCGAAACGACATACAAACTCGCGGTGGTGCCGCTCGGTGGTTTCGTCAAAATGCTCGGACAGGAAGACGGCGTAATCGATGGCGAAGGCGACGACGACCCGCGCTCGTTCAAGAATCAGTCAGTGGGCGAGCGGATGTTCATCATCTCCGCCGGCGTCATCATGAACCTCATCCTCGGCAGCATCGTTTTCGTGATCGTGTACATGCACGGCCTCGAAGAGAAACCCGCCGTCATCGCTTACAGCGAACCGGGTGGCACCGCGTGGCGGCACAACATCCCGTCCGGCACGGAAATCAAGAAAATCGGGAATCAGGTCAACCCGTGGTTCGACGATATTCGCCCCGAAGTTTGGGGGACGAACAAGGGCGATCAACTGCACATGATCCTGAATTACAAGGGTCAGCAGCGCGAAATCCAAGCGGAGCCATTACTCGGCGAAGGCGCACCATTCCCCATGCTCGGGATACTGCCGCCCGAATCGCTCGTGTTGTTGAACACCCGCCGCATGGAGACGCCACCGTACCGCCCCGGTAGTGCTGCGGCAGCCGCAAACGCGAAACAAGGCGGCGCGGGCTTCGAGCAAGGCGACCATATCGTTGCCATGACCGACCCCGATTCGCCCACACGTGCCGTCACGCCGTTCGTGTCGTCCCCTACCGAGCCGAGTAGCGAATATTTTCAGTATCAACGTCGCCTCGCACGTCTCAGTGCGGAAATGATCGTCGTGCATGTGAAACGCATGAACACGCCGAACGATCCGCCAACCGAACTTGTAGTGCCACCATCGATCCGGAAGGAACTCGGCATCCGAATGCGGATGGGGCCAATCGTCGCCACTCGCACCGATTCGGCCGCAGAAAAAGCATTGATTCAAGTGAAGGACGGCACGAACCCTGGCGACCGCGTCGTCGAAGTCGAAGTCGTCAACGCCGACCGCAGTTCGACCGTATACGTGGCGGGCAAATCCGATGCGCCGGCGGTGGCGAATCGAACCGTATTGCCACTCGACCCGATCCGATTGCCAATGGAACTGAACCGCTGGGCCGACCGCACACCCGGCGAAAAGATCGTGAAACTGACGTTACTACGCGAAGTCGACCACACCGAAAAGCGCGTGACGGCCGAACTCAAATGGGACGAAAACGCCCGCTTCGACCTCACCGGCATCGGTGCGGCCAACACGCCGTTACCGATCAACGCACTCGGTTTTGCGTACCAGGTTCAAGCCGTGATCGATGCCGTTTCACCGGGGACACCCGCCCTGGCCGCATCGTTGTTGGCAAACGACACGATCGAGGCAGTGAAGTTGTCGGCCCGCGATTACGCCGGCAAGTTGAACGCCGGAAGTTGGCAAGAGATCAAACCGCACCAGTGGGCCGCGATCGATGCAATCATTCAACGCGATGCGGTCGAAGAGTGCGAAATTCGCGTGAATCGTGCAGGTGAAAAACTCACGATGACCGTGGCAACAGCCAACGACAGCGTCGACCCGCTCGCGAACGACGATCGCGGACTGTTCCTGATGCCCGACTTCCGCATCCAGAAAGCGAACGACATCGGCGAAGCGTTGTCGATGGGCGGTCGTCGCACGATGCGGATGATCAAGGGCATTTACATCAACCTGTACGCGATGATCTTCGGGCGCGTGTCCGCACTACAAACGCTCAGCGGCCCGATCAACCTCGCACGCATGTCATATTTGCTCGCCGGGGAAAGCCCGTGGCGACTACTGCTGATGCTTGCACTCATCAGCATTAACCTCGCCGTGGTGAACTTCCTGCCGATCCCCGTGCTCGACGGCGGGCATGTGATGTTTCTTTTCTATGAGTGGATTCGCGGCAAGCCCGCACCCGAGCGAGTGCAAACGTGGCTCACTCTCGCGGGCCTCGCGGTTGTACTCACGATGATGGCGTTCGTCGTCGGGCTGGATATTTACCGGCTGGTGACGACGTGGATCGGTCGAATCTGACCGACGAATGCGTCGGCTTCGCCTTTTCGACACTCGCGTTTACTCTTGTGCCCGTTCGGATTAACTTAACGGGACATTCTCCCGTCACGCAAGGAGTGTTTATGCCTGCTGCCCTCTCGACTGTCGCCGTCCACCTTCGCCCGATCGACAACATCGCTGTGGCCCGTCGCCTTATCGTTGCAGGAACCGAAGTGGAGTTCGATGGCGGCACCGTAGTAATTGCGACGAACGTGAAACTCGGCCACAAATTCGCCGTGCGGCCGATCGTTGCGGGCGAACCGATTCACAAATACGGCCAAGTCATCGGCTTCGCGGGCAAATACATCGCGCCCGGCGAACACGTTCACACGCACAACGTCGTGCTCGGGCAGTTCGAACGAGACTATGCCTATGCCACCGAAACCCCACCACCACCCGCACCCCCTGCCGAATACCGCACCTTCGAAGGGTACGACCGCGGCAGCCACAAAGCCGATCACCTGCGTTACGGCACCCGCAACTACATCGCGATTATCAGTACCGTGAACTGCTCCGCCGCGACGAGCAAGTACGTCGCCGAGAAACTGCGGGCGAGTGGCATTCTCAATCAATATCCGAACGTGCATGGTGTCGTGCCGATCGTTCATAAACACGGCTGCGCGATGGCGTATGGCGGCGAGGATCACAAGCAACTCGACCGCACGCTCGCGGGAATCGCGAACCACCCGAACGTGGCCGCGTACATCCTCATCGGCCTCGGCTGCGAAACGGGCCAAGCGAGTCACCTCATCGAGAACGAGAACCTCGGCCTGTTCCAACTCGGTAAACAGAAGCAACCGCCGTTAAACCTGAGCATTCAAGAACTGGGCGGCATCGGTAAAACCGTCGATGCGGGCGTCAAGGCGATTGCCGAAATGCTCCCCCGCGTCAACGATGTGCATCGCGTGTCGATCCCCGCGAAGCACATCACCCTCGGCACGAATTGCGGTGGCTCCGACGGCAACAGTGGCGTGACCGCGAATCCCGCGCTCGGTTACGCATCGGACCTCATCGTCCAACAAGGCGGCACATCGGTACTCGGTGAGACGCCCGAAATTTACGGTGCCGAACACCTACTCACCCGCCGCGCAGTCAGCAAGGCCGTTGGCGAAAAGCTCGTCGAACGGATCAAATGGTGGGAGTGGTACACCGGCGTGTTCGGCGTGGAAATTAACAATAATCCGTCAGTGGGCAACAAAGAAGGCGGCCTCACGACGATCTACGAAAAGTCGCTCGGGGCGATTGCGAAGGCGGGTACGACCGCGATGACGGCGGTGCTCGAATATGCCGAGCCGATTAAAACGAAGGGCTTCGTGGTCATGGATACGCCCGGTTACGACCCCGTGAGTATGACGGGCATCGTCGCCGGCGGCGCGAACGTGTGCGTGTTCACGACCGGCCGCGGCAGCGTCTACGGTTGCAAGCCGACGCCGTGTATCAAGGTGGCCACGAACACGCCACTTTACGAGCGAATGATTTCCGACATGGACATCGACGCCGGGAAGATCATCCACGGCACGAGCATTGAATCGGTGGGCAAGGAAATCTTCGAGATGATTCTCTCGGTCGCCAGTGGCAAAGAAACGAAGAGCGAAATCCACGGCGTCGGCGAAGAAGAGTTCGCCCCCTGGCACATCGGGCCGACACTGTAAAAGGTGTGGCCAAAGTGGATCTTCGCCGTACACGCTAACTGGTTGCATTCCGATTGTGGGAACACCAAATATTACGTATTATTGCGTTACTAGAGGAGATCACTATGAACGCTTCCGCCGCTTCCGCTACCCTCGAATGCGTCCGTGAGTGGCCGGTTGAAGACCAACTCGAACTGGTTTTCCAGATTTGGGACCAGATCACGGACAATCACTGGCGTCCTACACCAAGCCCGGAGCTGTTGGCAGAGCTTCATCGTCGCCTGGATGCTCACGCCGCCGATCCTGGGCGGGCGATGACCTGGGAACAGGTCGTCGCGCATGCCACGCAGGCACGTTGATGACACAAGTGATTTATCTGGTCGAAGCCGCCGATGATGTCGCCGAGGCCCGGACGATTTACGAATCGCGATCCGTGGGGTTAGGCAATCGGTTCCTCAATGCGGTGCATCGAGCGGTGGCTCAGATCGAATGGAGCCCCCGCCTCTACGGTGAGGTACTTGCTGGCATTCGAGCGTGTCCGACCAAGCGGTTCCCCTTTGTGGTGTACTATCGCGTGGAACCGCAGGGATTGATTATTATTGCCGTGCGACATGGCCGGGATGATCCTGCTATCTGGCAACGCCGAGGGTAGCGAATGATTTCTGACATGGACATCGACGAAACCAAGAGCGAAATCCACGGCGTTGGTGAAGAAGAGTTCGCCCCATGGCACATCGGGCCGACACTGTAATGAATCGACACAGTTGGCAACGCCAACTGCGTCGACGATATCGTGTACAATCTTCGCATGTCCCAAAATCAGAAGCGTGAAGCGGCTGCGGCCGGGCAGTTGTTACCGCTGATTTACGATGAGTTGCGCAAGCTGGCAGATGCGAAACTGCGTGGCGAACAGCCGGGTCAGACGCTCGACGCGACGGCGCTCGTACACGAAGTATATCTGCGCATGAATGGGGATCAGCCATTTGCCAATCGCGGGCACTTTTTCGCAGCTGCCGCCGAAGCGATGCGTCGGATTCTTGTGGAGGCGGCGCGGCGAAAAGCCCGCGTGAAGCATGGCGGTGCCCGCCATCGCATTGCACTCGTTGACCAACCCGCCGCCGTACCGCCCGATGATTTAATCGCACTCGATGAAGCCCTTTCCCGGCTCGCTGAACGTGACCCGGCGAAAGCCGACGTCGTCAAGCTCCGGTACTTCGCCGGGATGACCGTTCCCGAAGTCGCGGTCTGTTTGGGCATTTCTGTCGCGACCGTCGAGCGACATTGGGCGTTCGCCCGCACCTGGCTCTTCAGCGAATTGAACGACGACCGATAATTTTGCAATTCGCGTGAGGGGTTTTGCTTATTCCTGTCGCATGGATGTGTGACAATCCCTTTCGGAGACAACTATGACCGATCTCGATCCGCTCGAATCCCTGTACTTCGCCGCCCTCGAACGCGCTCCGGCGGATCGCTCGGCGTATCTCGACGAAGCCTGTCGCGACAAACCGGAATTGCGCGAACGGGTGGAACGCCTACTTGCGGCGAAACCGCAAATCGGCGAGTTTCTCCAACCGCCTGCAGTCACCGTTACATTCGCCGGTGAACACGAACAGGCCACGGTCGACTTTCCGGGGCGAGACGAACGTATCGGTGCGATGCTCGCGGGCAAATACAAACTTATCGAAGCGATCGGCGAAGGCGGCATGGGTAGTGTGTTCATGGCTCAACAAACGCAGCCGGTGAAGCGAAATGTCGCCGTCAAGGTGATCAAGGCGGGCATGGATTCAAAGGCGGTGCTGGCACGGTTCGAGGCGGAACGGCAGGCGCTAGCAATGATGGATCACCCCAACATCGCGCGGGTGCTCGATGCGGGAACCACGGACGGTGGGCGCCCGTTCTTCGTCATGGAACTAGTGAAAGGCGTGCCGATTACGGAGTATTGCGATGCGCACAAACTGACGCCGCGGCAACGCCTCGAGTTGTTCGTGCCCGTGTGCAACGCGATTCAACATGCCCACCAGAAGGGAGTGATTCACCGCGATATCAAGCCGTCGAACGTGCTGGTTGCGCTCTACGACGACAAGCCGGTGCCGAAGGTTATCGACTTCGGCCTCGCAAAGGCCGCCGGGCAGACATTGACCGACAAGACGCTGATGACCGGCTTCGGCGCGGTCGTCGGCACGCCGGAGTATATGTCGCCCGAACAAGCCAGCCTGAACAACCTGGACATCGACACCCGCAGTGACGTGTACAGCCTCGGTGTGCTGCTTTACGAACTGTTGACCGGCTCAACCCCCGTCGATCGCAAATCACTCGGCAAGGCGGCGCTGATGGAAATCCTGCGCATCGTCCGCGAAGTCGAAGCCCCGAAACCGAGTGCCAAGCTCAGTACCATCGACACGCTGCCGAGCGTTGCGGCGAACCGGGGTAGCGAACCGGCGAAGCTGTCGAAAATGATGCGCGGCGAACTCGATTGGCTCGTACTTAAGGCGCTCGAAAAGGACCGCTCCCGCCGTTACGACACCGCCAACGGCTTCGCGGCGGATATCCAACGCTACCTCGCCGACGAGATCGTCGAAGCCCGCCCTCCGAGCGTGGGGTATCGGTTGAGAAAGTTCGTCCGCCGCCACAAAGGGCAGGTTCTCGCGGCGAGTATGGTGATGTTCGCGCTACTAGCGGGTATCGCGGGGACAAGTATCGGATTGATTCGTGCCACGCGGGCGGCCGAATCGGAACGGGAAGCGACGACGATCGCCGAAGCCCGTCGAATCGAGGCCGAGGCGTCGGAGTCGAAGGCGCAAACCTCAGCGGAGGCGGAGAAAAGCGCTCGGGCCAAGGCCGATGAGGAAGCAGCAAATGCGAAGGCGGTCAACGATTTCCTTCTGGACGACCTTCTGTCGCCCGCAGTTCAGGGTCAGTATGCGCTTGGTGCGAAGGCGGAGCCGAATCCCAACTTGACCGTACGGGCCCTGATGGAGCGAGCCGAAGCAACCGTGAGTGCCCGCTTTGCCGATCGGCCCCTGGTTGAATCAAACGTTCGGAATCTGATCGAGCAAGCCTATCGGAACATCGACTACACGGATTCCGAACCGATTCTCCGAAATTTGAATCGCGTCACCGAACTTCTGACTCTGCATTACGGCCCGGATCATCCGCGAGCGATCAGCGGACAGTACAGACTGGCGATGGAATACGAACAGGCTAGCCGAACCGCCAAGCAACCGAACGACTATGCCGCGAAAAGCAACGAACTTGTTGAATCCCTCCGGAATCGCCTTGATCGATTGCCAAAGCCTCTGAACTGGGAAACAGGATCTTTGTATTGGAACCTCGCGATGGTCTACCACAGGAGAAACGAATTCGACGTAATGAAATCGCTACTGGAACGGTTTCTGGCACTCGCGGACCAACCAGAACTCCGTTATCATCGTATTAATGCTAGGCTGGAATTGGCCGACATGCACAAAAAAGCGAACCGCAATGCCGAAGCGCTGGCCTTGGCTCAGCAGGCTTCGCAGGAGATGTTGGGCTTTCTTGACGGATCGACAACGACGGTTGAATTTTCGATGTTATCAACGGCCGCTTACCGAATCGATCAACGTTTTGGAATCGCATTCTGGCCCATCCTATCGGCAAAATGGAAACAGCGGGCGATCGAATGGGAACGCCAGCAGGCACCAAATCTCTTCGAATGCTGGATCTATCTCGGACTGGGCTTCGATAGGGCAGGACAATTGCCTGATGCGCTACAAGCCCTGGAACGGGTTCGGGGTTTGCTCGACCGCAATCGGGCGGCGGGGATCAAGCTCCCGAGTGATAATTGGGCCAACCGGGACACGCTGTTCAGCCAACTCGCGAGCGTCTACTTGAGACTGAACCGACGCGAGGATGCTCTGGCGACTTACCGTCGCTATTTGGAGTCTAACGCCGAACGAGGGCTTAATGATCGGCTA
The DNA here is from genome assembly GCA_043727665.1 of Limnoglobus sp. GTDB lineage: Bacteria > Planctomycetota > Planctomycetia > Gemmatales > Gemmataceae > Limnoglobus. The sequence goes on from JAYSYI010000395.1 coordinate 11,665, forward strand.
GGTGAAAATGCGAGGTTCTTCGTCGCACGCGTTTTCATCGACAATCGCAAACCCCTCGAGGCTATCCCGATTCTTCGCGATCTGGTCGAGTTCAAGCGGAAAGTCGAAGGACCCGCATCCTCGATGGCGGTTGCCTACGAAGGCACAATCATTGCGGCATACCTCAGAGCAGGTCAGTTCGATCAAGCCCGCGGCGTCTGCGATGAGCAAATAGCCCGGTTCGAGAAGGACGCGGATCAACCGAACATTCGCAAGCTGTTAAGCAAGGCTTTTGAAAGTCGGGCACAAACCTACACTCTCCTTCAGCAACCCGAGAAAGCGGCCGCCGATGTCGATCGGGCCATCGAGTTCTGCGATGGCGAGTATCAAAATCGGCATTCGCTTCTCTCGAAACGGGCGATATCGCGGTTAGAGCGAGGGCTGGTGACGGAATGTCTGGAGGATGCCGAGAGATTGGCGAAGACCGACGAGATCGATTCGCTTTATAATGCCGCCTGTTTTTTCAGCAAAGCCTCTGGCGTGCCAGACCGTCCGGCGAAGGAACGGCAGCAAAACTCCGACCGGGCTATGGCGTTGCTCAAACGATCGCTCAATGCGGGCTATCGCGATTTCGCCAATCTTTCGATCGATACCGATCTCAACGCAATCCGGATTCGCGCTGACTTTCGAGACATGTTTACAAACTCATTTCCGCGTCAGGCGATGCTGAAGGAGCTGAGAAAATCTCTACCGCCGGATAGTCCAGAACTCGCGATCCAATTGGCTTACATCGGCAGTTCGGTGCTTGAGATGCGGGCTTTCGAGGAAGCCGAAGTGATCCTCCGCGAGTGCATCACCATCCGTGAGAAGACGCAGCCCGATGTGTGGTCCACGTTCAACACCCGGTCCATGATCGGCGGGGCACTGCTGGGCCAGAAGAAGTACGCCGAGGCCGAGCCGCTGTTGCTCAAGGGCTACGAGGGGATGAAGGCTCGCGAGAAGGCCATCCCGCCGCAGGGGGCCATCCGAATTCCCGATGCTCTGGACCGGCTGATTGACTTGTACACCGCCACCAACAAGCCAGACGACGTGAAGAAGTGGCGTGCCGAGCGGGCCAAATACCCAGAACTCGCCCCGGTGCCACGGGTCGTGAAGTAACCATTGACGCGAAGGAAATAAAATGCGTTTGGAGGAAACTTGACATGGCATACAGTCACTTCACACTCGAATCCTCACTGTCCGAATTCGGTCTGTCGATGTCGACGAATGGTTCCCTTTTTGAAAATGTGCCCGCAATCCCCATCGGGCCGTCTGTCGGGTACACGCTTGAAACGATGGGTCAATTGGCCTTGACCGTCAACACGGAGAAGGCGCGTTCGGAATGGCTGATCGCCCCGGTAATCGGAGAAGTTTGGGTTCGTGCCCGGCACACCATTTGTCTTCTGTCCGGCGTGGATTTCAGGTCGACAAAGAGGCGGGCTTGACGGGGGTGGTCGATTTCCTTTTTGGCAAGGGGCCTCAAGTATCGTTTATCACGGCACCCGTGTTGGCCGTCGTGGAAGGGAAGAACGAGAGCATCCCAGCTGGACAGGGGCAGTGTGTGGCGGAAATGGTTGCGTCGCAACGGTTCAACCGGAAGGCCAAGAATGCAATCGAAACCGTTTACGGCGTAGTGACCACGGGCAACAACTGGCGGTTTCATCGACTTCGCGGCACGGAAC
>JAYSYI010000396.1:0-4415 GCA_043727665.1 Limnoglobus sp.
ACTCAATAATTCTGTTTCGATATTGCAAGCCATTTCCACTGGCAATCGATCAACCGAGTCGACGATTGTCTGAATATGGGTGAAGCGCACTCGCTCCGCTACGAGGACTCCGCGTCGCGGCTAATTCCATTCATAAAGACAAACGTCGACTCGGTTGATCGATTGCCAGTGGAAATGGCTTGCAATATCGAAACAGAATTATTGAGTTCCGGCCGCCATATACTGTCCCCATGCTTACTGGCACAGAAACTCTGCCTGCCGCGTTGGCCGTTGCTTATGCACGGCTGTCCGATGCTTCGTTTCTCGTTGCGTGTTTGCCCGATGCGGAGAGTATCGTTGCGACGGCGGATACGGCAACGTGGAACCAGCGGCCGAAGCTGGCGTTTCTGAGCGGCACGTTGCGAGTAACGTTGACGGTGGTCGAGCGAAAACCTGAACAGTCGGCGATGTTCCAGATGCTTGCCGAGACGAGTGGCGCGAGTAGCACCACGCATACCACACTCACGTTTTGTGCGAGTAGCGACCGTACCGAGATCGCGTGGACGGCCGACACCGTGGCCGTCACGGGGCTGTTGAAGATCGTGCCGCGAACGGTGCTTCAGGCCGCCACGCAGAAAGTGATTGCCGAAGTTTGGCTTGCGATTCAGACTCGTTTTGCCGCCACGGAACCCACACCATGACGCCGCCAACGCTCCCGCCGCCTGCCCCCGAACTCGGCGAGAAGTTCTTTCAACCGGCGTCGTTTCTCGCGTTCGTGTTCCTGTTGCTCGCCGTCATTGGGGGCGGGCTGTATTACTTAGCGCCCTCGCGCGGCGCACGCACTTCGACGAACGATTTCCGCGAAACCGGCGAGTTATTCAAGGCCGCGCGAATCGCTTCGCTCAGCGAAGTCGAAGTATTGCGTGCCATCGAACTGACCGATTCGCCGGACCCGCTAGCGCGATCGCGGGCAATCGTCGTACTCGAAGTCGATGGCCGCCGCTCGCCGGCCACCCGCATGAAGGCGATCCCGATTCTGTGCGAAAAACTGAAGGACGACGAACCCGTCGTTCGCGGGCACGCCATTACCGCACTCGGCGAACTCGATGCCCGCGATCGGGCGAACGCAATCAAGCCGTTCGCCGCATCGCAGTTGCCCGACGAGCAACTCCGCGCCCGCAAAGCCCTACGGAAACTCGGTGCCGACCTCGAACTACTCGCGAAAGAACTCGGCGTCGACTGGAAAGACCTCGACGACGAATGACAACAATTATTCGGTAACGCAAACCTGTTGGAGGTACCGGTGCGAATTCGGGACGGAGATAACGACTATGCCTCAGCTTCGAATGCGAGAAGTATAAATGTTGCTGTATCGCCCTGTGGGGCTTCGAGAACTCGAACGGATTGCTGCGTCGGGGTATCGCGAGTATCCGCCGCGGTTTGTCTGGCAGCCGATCTTTTACCCCGTGGTTACGCGCGAGTATGCCCGTGCTATCATCTCGCAGTGGAACAGCAAAGAGTCTGAGGCAGGGCATTGCGGGTTCATCACCGAGTTCGATATCGACGACGAATTCGTCGCACGCTACCCCGTGCAACAACTTGGCGGTGGCCGAATCTACCGCGAACTTTGGGTGCCCGCCGCAGATTTGGCAGAGTGGAACGAGCATATCATCGGTGTCATCCGCGTGATCGAATCGGTATACGGTGCGGGATTCATCGGCGATTTGGATGCAGAATTAGGCCTGCCAGCAAGCGTATCGAAAGCCGCATCCTCACTCCTCGCGTCGCCAGACGCCGAGTAAATTCGAAAAATCATCGGTCCAGATTGGGCCGTCACTCGGTTGCAGCCGGTCCCATTGTCTCGGCGGTTTGACGAAGCCGCCGGGGTTGCGCGTGGCGAACACCCAGATCGATTTTTGCTTGCCCATGTCCATTTCCTCTTTGCTGATGAATCGCTCGTCTTCGTACAAGATCTGGAAGTTCGGGTCCGCATCGCGCAATAACCGGCCAACTAACGGCGGCAGATCGAGATAGCGATTCGATACGTGAAATGCCAGCGTGCCGTTGGGGCTTAGCTTTTGGATGTACAGTGCGAACGCCTCGCGGGTGAGCAGGTGAACGGGCACCGCGTCCGAACTGAAGGCGTCGAGCGCGAACAGATCGTATGCGCCGTCGGGGGCGTTTATCAGTTGTCGCCGCGCGTCGCCGAGGACGATGTCGCAATGCGTCGGGCAGTTTGCGAGGAACGTGAAGTAGCGTGCGTCTTTGGCGATGGCGACGACGGCGGGGTCGATCTCGTAGAAGGTCCAATCTTGCCCGGCCTTGGCATATGCCGCCATCGCGCCGCAACCGAGGCCAACCACGCCGACTCGTTGCGGCGGGGGCAATGTGCCGAACAACCGCCCGAGTGGCCCTTTGCGGTGATAGTACATCAGCGGTTCGGGCATACCTTGTTCGCCGATGCGTTGCTGGCCGTGTTGCGTCGTACCGTGGACGATCATCACGTACTGTTTGTCCGCCGAGCGCGTCACCCGGAGCGTGCCGAAGAAGTTACGCGATGTTTCCAAAATCTCGCCGTACGGGCTGGGTGCGAACGAACCGACGATCAGCACGGCCGCGAGACACAGCGCGAAGCGCAACGGCTGCCAAACGAGCGCGAACGCGAACGCCGCCGGGATGCCGAACGACAACCCGCCCCGGATCAGCCGCATATCGAGGAGTTCCTCTTCGACCGGCTTGCCGATCCATTCGGGCAAGCCCAGAACGATCAGCGCGGTGAATGCGGCGAGCGCGAGCACCCAGAGCAGATCGGTCGATTTCCATTTCACGGGAACCGCATCGACGGTGGGCCGAACGAGTGCCACAAGCACGACCGCGATCGGGTATTCGAGGTAGCCGAACTTCGCGAACAGCAGCGGCGCGAGAAACGCATTGACCAACCCGCCGAGCACGCCGCCGACGGAGATCCACAGGTAGAACGCGGTCAGGTATTTCGGCGTCGGTCGGTCGGCCGCCAACTCGCCGTGGCACAGTAACGCCACCGCAAAGAACGCGAGCAAATGAATGCCCGCCACCATCACCATCGGCTCGGTGGCGCGAGTTAATAGCGACACCACGAGGAAGCAAAGCAGCATCGGCGTGAACCGCCCCGTAATACGCCGCGCACTCGCCGGCCAGCGTGCGAACACGATCACGAAGCTCAGCAAGTACAACCCGAGTGGCACGACCCATAGCAACGGCACGGGGGCAATATCGGTGGTCAGGTGCGCCGTCACGCTCATCAGAAAACTCGAAGTGAGTGCCGCCAGCCCGACCCAGCGCAGTCGCCGTACCCGGTTCGGTGGCGGTTCGTTCGTTGCTTCGATTCCTGCGGTTGTCGTCGTTTTTGATAGCGCACCGCAGATGGCGATAAGCGTGATGCAGCCGACGAATGCCGCATACCACACAGTGCGTTGCTCGCTGAGCGCGAGCCACGGTTCGACCACAAACGGATAGCCGAGCAAGCCGAGGAAACTGCCCGCGTTGCTCGCCGCATAGAGTGCGTACGGGTTGCGCGTGCCGGTCGTGGCGTACCACGTTTGCAATAGCGGGGCCGTCGTCGCCAGCACTAAGAACGGCCCGCCCACGGAGAGCAGCAACACGAGCAAGATCGAAAGAATCGGCGACTCCGCATCGGCGGGCAACCGGCTCGCATCGGGACGCAACATGCCGAACGCCAGGAACCACACAGCCCCGAGAATCAGCGTGGCGGTGTGAACGCGACGCTGCGTCCGAACCGACGCAATTTGGCTCAGCCGATGTGCGTATAAGTAGCCGAGGAGCAGCATCGCCTGAAAGAAAACGAGGCACGCATTCCACACGCCCGGCGTACCGCCGACCAGTGGCAACAACTGCTTGCCGATCATCGGCTGCACCAAAAACGACAACGCCGCCGACAGAAACATCGTCGCGGCAAACAAAGCGACACGCACCGGGAAACCTCAGTGGAGAATTCGGTTACAAAGTAGACAGTATCGAAACGCACCAGATTCCACGAGTGATCGTTGTAATCGAAGTCGGCGTTGTATCCAGGCATCTGGGCGAGCTCTTCGAATCGCAACGCAGCATTCTCGCCATTAACAGCAATTTGAAATGGCGCGTGCTCGCCAGAGGCGGAATTCGCCCCAAAGTGATAGGTGTGCATTTGGCCCGCGTAAGTCACCATCACATCGCCCGCGAGCGAACGAGCCACTGGCTTCAATGTCCGCGCTACCGACGTAAAGCGAACCGGTGATTGTCGCAGCGGTATCGCCCGTATTCGACGACACCATCGTGATGTGCCACAGTGCAGGCACATCTCGCGATTCGAGCGGCGTCAGGTTCAAAAGATGCGCATGTTTTTTCAGCGTCGGCTTGCGGAATCGTTCGAACATGAGGAGGTCTCAATAAAAGTGACG
>JAYSYI010000397.1:0-13281 GCA_043727665.1 Limnoglobus sp.
GCGGATTTCCCGACACTTCAACGCGCAGATCATCGGCGACTTGCTCGTCGGGTTTAAGTATCACGCCGATGTCGTGTGGCAACTCGAATCGCAAGGGCATTACGGCGATGTGTACGGGACGCCCGAAGATTTCGTGATCGCCACCGAAGAGAGTCACGGCGTGATGGCGACGCCGCACTTCCGTGATAAAGACTCCGCGTGTGGCGTGCTGTTGCTCGCCGAACTCGCGCTGTTCCAGAAGCGTCAGAAGCGCACCGTGGTCGATTATCTCGACGATGTGAATCGGCAGTTCGGCTATTACAAAAACGAGACGGTCAACATCGTCATGACCGGGTTGGAAGGCAAACAAAACATGACGCGGATGCTCGACGGGCTGCGGGCCGCGCCGCCGAAAGCGATCGGCGGCATGATAGTCACGAGCTACGAAGACCTCCGCGACGAAAACGGCCGAATGGGGCCATTCAAAGGCGACACCGACAAGGCCGCACGCAACTTCCTGATCTTCCGCATGGCCGGTACCGATGGCATCTCCGCGAAAGTGTGCCTGCGTCCAAGTGGCACGGAACCGAAGGCCAAAGCGTACATCGAAGTGAACTCGAACCCGTGCCCCATCGGGATGCCACAAAGCGATTGGGACGCCATCTGCAAGAGCGTCGACGCGCTCTCGAAACAACTGGCGACCGAGTTCACGGCACTCGCAATGGCCGCATCCGGTATCCCCGTTTAGCCGTGCCGCATAGTCTTCGGAGCGAAGTGCGGGCACGGCGTATCGGATCGCACGTGAATCGAGTGAGACTGGCTGCCCGCGCTTCGCTGCGCAGAGCCTTTGCGGCACGGCTAAACGAAGAAAGCGGTTCCTAATCAAGTGGCAGTGTGCGGCTCTCTAACTCCCCGGCCGTGTGCAACTCCCGTAGCACTACGTCGATGATCGCAGCGGATAGCTCGCTGACTACGATCATATGCCGCTCGCCCAAATGCAGGCGTACCCGCGTACCCGTCACCCAATCGCCGACTGACGCGAGTAACTGCGGAGTGGCAAAGAAGAGCCACCGCTTGTTGGTGCCAAAGTCGATTGTCACCTCGACGCTACACGTCAACGGGTCGGTAATCTCGTCATCGATGGAGTAAGGTAACATTCGCAAGAACCTTTACAACTCTACCGAAGCGCGGGCGCGGCGTATCAAATAGCAACGTGAAGTTCGCGACTGTGGCGGCCCGCGCTTCGCTGCGCAGAGCCTTCGCGGCGCGGCTAAACGTAGACACCCGTCTAGCTTTTGCTTTGGAGTTCGGTCACAATGTTGGCGACGAGTTTCGGGTCGCTTTGCTGTACGATGTGATCGATTCGGCTCTGTGGCACGCCGAGTTTTAACATGGATGCGGCGACTGTCACCCACATCTTTTCGCGCTTCTTGCCTTCGGCTAAATACAACTCCGTGACTTGCTCGCCGAGTTTCTGCAACTGGATCGAATCGCTACTGGCGTAATAGCGTTTGATAATGCCTTGCTGGTGTCGCGTGAAGTCGCCGAGTGCCATGTTGTCGCTCCGGTGGGTGCTCAATTGATCCAGTTAGGATAACACTCGATTCCGGTAACACATTCAAGAGGATTTCCCGCGTATCAAGAATCTTTCAGAGCTGTTCGCACCAGGTCGTTCCACTTGGCGTAACCTTTCTCGCTGAGGTGCAGCCCGTCTTTCTGGAGGAGTTCAGGGTCGGGCGTGCCATCGCGGCCGAGCGTAGCGGGGATCGTGTCGATGTATTTCAGCAGCGGATTCTTCGTGCAAGCCTGCTTTACGAATGCATTCGCCTGCGTTTGCACATCGTACAGTTTCCAGCGGCTCACACTCGGTTTGATCGCCAGAAAGAGTATCTGCGTCTTTGGCAGTTTCGCGTGAATTGTGACCGTGAATGCGGCGAAGTCGTCGCGCACTTGTTCTGGCGTCCGCTTATTCGCGATGTCGTTATCCCCGGCGTAAAATAGGATCGCTCTCGGTTCGAATGGCAACAGGATTCGTGCCGCGAACGTCGTCGAATCGCGGATGTCCGAGCCACCGAAACCGACGTTGATTGCGTTCAATTCGGGGAACGATTTCTTCACGTCCCACAACCGCATCGTCGAACTCCCCGCGAAGAACACGCCACCCTTTGCGGGTGGTTTCTCCGCGAGTCGTTTCTCGATCGCAACGATCTCTTTCTCCCACTTCGCCGCGCGGGCCGCATCGGGTTGCGAGATGGCCAGTAGCGCGAACAGAATCGGTAACATGTGTTGCTCCGGTTGGGTCGGGATTTCTGTTTTCGGTCCTGAAGGGATCGCTCACGTAGCCCATGGTGGTACCATGGGAGGGGTAGCACCCATTGTCGTTGTGGCGTATCGCGTCGCGTCTCAAAGACTCGCCACGACTGGTTTTCGAGGGCAGTTGCCCCCGCCCCATGGTTACACCATGGGCTGATTGAGCGACACTTTCAGTGTCGGGTGCAAATCGCTCACTACGACTTGAACTCTGCCACATCTTCCTTGGGCACCGGCAGGAAGAACGATGCGAGGAATGCCACGAAGTACACCGTACCACCGATGATCGCGGCGGCAGTCGCGACTTGCATCGGTGGCGAGCCGGGGAACATCTTCGAGAGAAATTCCGTGTTCAGCGTGGCGGCCATCGTGCCGATCATTCGCCCGCCGACGTTCGTGGCGAAACTGCCACCGGTGCCGCGTAGGTGCAATGGGAAGACCTTCGGCAAGAACTCGCTGAGGAAGCTGAACTGCGCGACGGTGAGCAAGCCGCAGAAGAAGATCGCGGTTGCGAAGGTCGCATACTCGCCCTTCACGACTTCGAGATACGTCAGCGGGAACAACAAGATGCCGGGGACGAGGAAAATCCGAATGAGTTGCCGACTTGGCACGACGAGCACGAGCAGCGCGAGGAGGATTCGCCCCGTAAACCCGCCGAGTTCCTGCCAGCGCTGGATGTCGCCGACATAGCCTCGCATTGCTTTCCCTTTCGCTTCGCCGAGTGCTTTCTTCTCAGCGGGCGGTGCGGCTTTGATTTGTGCGTCGAAATCTGCGGCAATCGCGGCCACCGATGGCACGCCTTGCACAATCTGTAGCGGCGTCAGTTGCAGTGCCCCGAATGCAGCGGCGTAACCGCATGCGGAAAGGATCGTGGTGACGAGCGTTGTGCGGCGTAGTGCGGGTGCGAAGAGTTCGCCGAAGCTCGGGCGCTTCAGCGTGCCATCGAGTTTCTTCCGCTTCCAGACCTGCGATTCGGGCACGAATGGCAGCAAAAGCAAGATCATCGCACCGGGAATCAAACCCGTCAGCAGCGTGTACCGCCACGCGGCATGCGCGTTCGATCCTTCGGGCACGGGGAGTGCCGGGAGGGTGTTCGCGATGCTCGTGATGTGGATGAATACTTCGGTAACGAGGATGCCACCGAGCGAGGCAGTGGCCAGGCTCCAGGCGATGACTTTCTCGCGGGTCCGTTTGTCGTCGAAGAGTTCCGCGAGCCACGTCACGGCGGCGACTATCTCGACGCAGACGCCGACAAAGGTGGTGCAACGGAAGAGAATCAGTTGCCAAAGTTCGGTACTGAATGCGGCCGCAACGGGCGACAGCGAGTACGCGAGAATGCTGGCGACCATGATCGTTTTGCGGCCGAGGCGATCGATGAGCCAGCCGCCGAGCAAGCCGAAGATGCCGCCACAAAGTGCCGCGATCCAGAGCAGGCGTCCCGTCCAAAGCGTAACGAGGGGATCGGTGGTCGGCACTTTCAGCAGTTCCGATAGTGCATCGCGGCCGATCACGGGGAACATCAAGAGTTCGTAGGTGTCGAACAGGAAGCCGATGGCGGCGACAGCGATCACGAGAATCCGAACAGTGGGGGTCACGTCGACACCTCAAAAGCGGGTTGCGGGTGGGTTTTGACAAGCGTAGGGTTTCGGAATCCGGACGGCAACCCGTTGAAATCTGTCGGCACACTTGAGACGATACCGGTACCGGACATTTCGACCGGTGCCTGCCCCACTCTGAAAGGACATCCTAATGTCACTCTCCCGATTCGTTCTCCTCGCCGCCGTGGCACTCGCCTTCGCCCCGTCAGCGCGGGCCGACGATACCGCCGATTTCCTGAACCCCGACAACTGGGTCGGTCGCTCGGACATCTGGACGATCAAAGACGGCGTCGTCGTCGGCGAGACGAAAGAAGACCCGAAGTACAACACCTTCTTCGTCAGCAAGAAAACGTACGCGGACTTCGAAATGACCTGCAAAATCCAGTTAAAGGGCGGCATCGGCAACAGCGGCATCCAGATCCGCAGCACGTTGAAGGACGACAAAAAGTTCGTTGTCGCCGGGCCACAAGTCGACGTCGGCGCAGGTTATTGGGGTAGCTTGTACGGCGAAGGCATCGGCGGCATGATGCAAGCCTCGAAGAAACCCGACATCGAGAAGGCCGTCAAAGTCGAAGAATTCAACGAGTACCACATCGTCGCCAAGGGCACGAAGATCACGATCAAAATCAACGGCACCACGATGGTCGATAACGACTTCCCGAACCTGCCCGGCAACGAAAGCGCCAAGCCCGCACCCACCGAAGGCATCATCGCGTTCCAGGCCCACGCCGGTTACAAGTCGATGCGCGTCGAGTTCAAGGACATCAAGTTCACGATCCTGAAGTAAATCGTTTTCAAAAGGAACGCCAGCATGTCGACCGATACTTGGGATCCGCTGACCATCCTCGACCGTCGCGTGCTTGGCGTGCTTATCGAGAAGCAAAAAACCTCGAAGTCTCCCGATGCGTACCCGATGACGCTGAATTCGCTCACGCTCGGTTGCAACCAGAAATCGAATCGCGACCCCGTGCTGAATCTCGACGAAGACGAAGTCGAGGAAACGCTCGGGCTACTCCAGCGCCGTGGACTCGTTTCCAAGATCACCGGGGGCCGCGTCGAGCGTTGGCGGCACCTGCTGTACGAAGCGTGGGTGATTGGCAAGATCGAGATGGCGATCCTGGCGGAACTGTTCATGCGCGGGCCGCAGAGCGAGGGCGATTTACGCGGCCGTGCCAGCCGCATGAACGAAATTGCCGACCTCGACGAACTGCGACGATTGCTAAAACCGCTCGTCGAACGCAACTTGATTATTTACCTGACCGCCGCCGAACGCCGCGGCTCGCAACTCACCCACGGCTTCCACCCGCCCGCCGAACTCGCCGCCGCAAAAGCCTCCGCCGGAACCGCAACCGACGACACGCCGACTGTCACCCGTGTGTCAGCCCCGCAGCCCGATGTGCTCGCATTAATCGAGAGCCACTTGGCCGACGTTCTCACGCAAATCGCCGAACTGCGAACGACCGTGGCCGCACTCGAAATGCGAATCGCGGCATTCGAGTGAATACTTCAACATCGACAGTTGCCGAGTGGTCCCATCGCTTCGACGCGCTTTAGGCTAGTCATACGCTCTGAACGCGAACCACTGCGTTGTGACGCGGTGTTCGCTACATTAAAGGTTCTTCTGCACTGATGAGGTTTCTGCGATGCCGTTTGAGAAGGTTGAGACGCAAGTCGATTTCCCCGCGCTGGAGCGACAGGTTCTTACGTTCTGGAAAACGCACGATATCTTCGAGAAGCGTAAGGCGATGAACGCGGGCAAGCCGCCGTGGTCGTTCCTCGATGGGCCGATTACCGCGAACAACCCGATGGGCGTCCACCATGCGTGGAACCGCACATACAAGGATGCCTTCAACCGATATTTCTCAATGAATGGCCGCGAACTACGCTATCAACAGGGGTTCGACTGTCAGGGGTTGTGGGTCGAAGTCGAAGTCGAGAAATCGCTAAATTTGAAGAGTAAACGCGACATCGAGAGCCTCGTCCCCGGCGACGTGAAGGCGAGCATCGACACCTTCGTGCAGGCTTGCAAAGACCGCGTCAACCAGTTCGCCCGCGTACAAACCGAACAAAGCATTCGCCTCGGCTATTGGATGAACTGGGACGAAACGGACGAAGATTGGGCGAAATCCCCCGACGATCGGAAGTCGTATTTCACGATGTCGGAGACGAACAATTACACGATCTGGAGCTTCGTCAAGAAGTGCCACATCAAGAAGATGCTGTACCGCGACTACGACGTGATGCCGTGGTGTGGGCGGTGCGGCGTGGGCATTTCCGAACAGGAAATGAAGGAAGGCTACAAACTCGTCGAGCACCGGGCCGCGTTCGTGAAACTGCCGCTGAAGGACAAACCGCGCGAGAATTTGCTCGTCTGGACGACGACGCCGTGGACGCTGACGAGCAACGTTGGGGCGGCGATCAACCCGAAGCTAACGTACTTGAAGGTGAAGCTGAAAGACGAAATCTACTACCTCGCGAAGGGCGTGTTCAAACAAGACCGCATGGTCAGCAGCAGTGCCGACGACGATGCGGACACGGCGGAGCGTGGCGCGAAGAAATCGAAGCGCGAGTGGATCGACGGGGTGCCGAACCTCAACACCATCGAGCAGATGTTCAAATCGAAAGCGGGTAAGGGTGGCACGTACGAAATTGTCGGCGAGGTGAAGGGCGAGGAGATGCTTGGCTGGGCGTACGCTGGCCCGTTCGACGACCTGCCCGCACAACAATCCGCGTTTGGCTTTCCGGCGGAAGTCTCGAAAGTCGTGCAAGATAATGGCTGGTGCCCGAAGGTCACGGGGGCGGCCGCACACCGCGTGATCAGCGGTGGCGACGATGTCAGCGAGAGCGAAGGTACGGGCATCGTGCATACCGCGCCCGGTTGCGGTGGCATCGACTTCACGTGGGGAAAAGCGAACGGCTTACCGCCGGTTGCGCCGATCGGCGACGATGGTTGTTTCCACGAAGGCTTCGGCACGCTCGCCGGCAAAAACGCGGCAGACCCCGCCACCGCCGATGCCGTGTTCGAAGAACTTAAAAAGAAGGACGTGCTGTTCGCGACCGAACGCTACGTCCACCGCTACCCGCACTGCTGGCGTTGCAAAACTGAACTGCTGTATCGGCTCGTCGACGAGTGGTTTATCGACATGGGCGAACGGCTGACGACCGAAGGTTTTCGCGGCGAGATCGTGAAAGTCGTCGATCAAGTCACGTTCCTTCCGGAGAGCGTCAACGGTCGGGCGCGCGAGAAGGATTGGCTGAAGAACATGGGCGATTGGATGATCTCCAAGAAACGCTATTGGGGATTGTCGCTGCCGATCTGGGTCGATGAAAACGACCCGACCGACTTCGAAGTGATCGGCAGCCGCGAGGAGTTGCAGGAACGCGCGATCAGTGGCTGGACAACATTCGATGGCCACACGCCGCACCGTCCGTGGGTCGATGAAATCGTCATTCGCAACCCGCGTACCGGCAATCGCATGTTCCGCGTGCCCGATGTCGGCAACCCGTGGCTCGACGCGGGCATCGTCGCCTTCAGCACGTTAAAGTACACGACCGACCGCGAATATTGGGAAAAATGGTACCCCGCCGACTTCATCACGGAGAGCTTCCCCGGCCAGTTCCGCAACTGGTTTTACGCCTTGCTGGCACTATCCACGATGATGGGCGACGGGCGACCGCCGTTCAAAACCTTGCTCGGTTTCGCGACGGCCGTGGATCAATACGGCAAGCCGATGCACAAGAGCGATGGCAACTCGATCGAGTTCAACAAGGCCGCCGATGAGGGCGGCGAACTCCGCGACCCGAGCGGCAAGATGATCCCGTACGGGCCGATCGGTGCGGACGTGATGCGCTGGATGTATTGCCGACACAACCCCGCCGCGAATCTGCCGTTCGGCCCCGTACCCGCGAACGAAGTCCGTGGTCGCTTCCACATTAAACTCTGGAATTGCTACAGCTTCTTCGTGAATTACGCCATTGCCGACGGTTACGACCCGACTTCCAAGCCGGTGTCAGTGGCGAGCCGCCCGGACATCGATCGCTGGATCCTTTCGGACTTGCAAGAACTGATCCGCACCAGCAGGGAATCGTTCGAGCGTTACGACCTGATGACGATGGCCATCGCGACCGAAGAGTTCGTCGATGCCAAACTCAGCAACTGGTACGTGCGGCGAAACCGCGACCGCTTCTGGAGCAAAAACGCCGACCTCAGCCACGCCGGTTTGCAAGACAAGCTCGCGGCATACCAGACGATGCACACGGTGCTATCGACGCTCGCGCAACTGATCGCGCCGTGCGTGCCGTTCCTTGCGGAAGTGATGTGGAAGAATCTCAACGCCGCGGGTGAAAGCGTTCATCTTTGCGATTACCCGACGGTAAACGAAACGCTCGTCGATGCGACGCTTTCAGACGACACGCAAGCGTTGCTGGCGTTGATTACGCTCGGCGGCGCGGCACGGAATGTGGCGAAACAAAAGGTGCGTCAACCGCTCGCGGAGCTTTGCATTTACTCCGATGTCGAAGCCGTGCGGCGGGCGGCCACCCGATTCGTCGAGCAGATCGCGGACGAGTTAAACGTGAAGCGAGTGCGCGTGGTTAGCGACAAACCACTGACCGCATCGGCGAAGATCAACATGAAAACCGCTGGTGCGAAGATCGGCGCGAAGAAGAGGGAAGTCGAGCAGGCGATCCGCGAAGCCAACGTCGACGAACTGTCATTAAAGCTCCGCACCGGCCCTGTGGAACTCGCGGGTGTCGCGCTGGAATCGGCGGACATCATCGTGGAGTATATCGCTGCCGAGGGTTGGGCGGGTGCCGTGGATCGCGGGACGCAAGTCTCGCTCGATGCGCGCATCACGCCCGAACTGCGTGCCGAGGGGCTGAGCCGCGACGTGATTCGCACAGTTCAAGACGCCCGCAAAACGGCGGGGCTGAACCTCGCCGACAAAATCGCGTTGCACCTTCAAGCGTTGTCGGGCGATCTCTCTCAAGCGATCCTCACACACCGCGACGCGATCTCCGCCGCCGTGCAAGCCACCAAGTGGAGCGAAGCACCACTCGCACACACAACGACCGCAAAAGTCGACGGCCAGGATCTGACGATTTCCCTGCAACGCGTGACGTGAGTGTGACATGACTCAATAATCCGAGATCTGTTAAGCTAGGATTTCAGAGCGGAAGACGACTCGTAAGCGATCATTCATGTTCAATACTTGTACCGTGGCACGGCCAACTACTGTTCGACCGATTATCAGCGGGCCTCGGTTGGCAAAGTGTTCATCCCACACTTGGCGTCGTGGATGAAACAATGGAGTCAACTGCTGGGTGATGGGATCGATACCGGCCAAGTTCGGTCCTTTATGAAGGTTGCAATGGGAACAAGCGAAAGCAAGGTTGCCTTCGTCGTTCGTTCCGCCGTGTTGTTTTGAAATAATGTGTTCGAGTTGATAGGCAAAAAACGGCTCGTCTGCTTGGCGCGTTCCACAATACTCGCACCGATACTGCGCACGCAGGCGGACCCGTAACTTCAAAGCCTCATCCATTCGATTGCTTTCGGACGATTACTTCACGGGCTTGCGCTTGTAGAACCGCGATCAAATTGCCCGCTTGTACGAGTGATTCATAATCGGATCGTTCCTCCGGCGTGATCGTGCTTTCCGAGTTGCGACTCGCCAGATATTCCAATCGCGATTGAACGCTCTGATCCGCACGTAAGGCCGCAATGCGGCTCGCGACTTCTGGCGTGAAACACTCTTGCAGAGGGTGAAGGAGTTGAGTCAAGTATGGCTGTAATGTGTTCATATGGATATCCTACTCGTGAGGTTTGGAACTTACAAGAAGCATGACCGAGCATCGTAATCGCACGTGGCCAAAACCCAATTATGTCACTGAGAACAAAGGAAAACCATGGCACTTCGAATCCTGACCGTGCTGTTAGCCACAATTGCACTGCAAGCGAATGCGGCCGACGGATTGAAAGCGAAGATCGAGGCCGATCGCGTTTTGTTCCTCGGCAACAGCATCACGTGGCATCCGGTTGCGGAGAAAATCGGTTGGACGACCGAATGGGGAATGGCCGCGAGCGCCAAGGAAAAGGATTACGTCCATCTCGTTGCCAGTGGCCTCGCCGAGTTGACGGGCAAGAAATCGGAGATCCAAGCCGTGAATATCGCGGACTTCGAACGCGGCCTCAGCACGTACGACATCGACGTGAAGCTGAAGAAATCGTTCGATTTCCAACCGACGTTGGTGGTTGTGGCGATCGGCGAGAATGTTGCGGCACTGAAAACCGATGACGCCAAAACGCAGTTTCAAAAGAGTTTCGCGAAACTGCTTGCGACGATTCAGTCGCACGGCAAACCGACTCTGGTGGTGCGTAGCTGTTTTTGGGCAGACGCGGCGAAAGACGGCATCATGCGCGAGGCCTGCGTGGTGGCTGGCGGAATTTTTGTCGACATCGGCGAGTTGGGGAAAGAGAAAACGAACTTCGCCAGCTCGGAGCGCAAATTCAGTAACCATGGCGTCGGCGGGCATCCCGGAGACAAGGGGATGAAGGCTATTGCCGACGCGATTTTGAAAGCCGTCAAGCCATGATTCGAATGACGATCTCGCTACGGTGAAGTAGCGAGTTGCGGTGACAAACTCACACCATTATTTGTTCTTGAGCGAGTCGCGGATTTCGGCGAGCAGTTTCTCCGACGTCGTCGGTTCGGCGGGTAACGCGACTGGTTTTTTGTTCATCGTGTTCATCAATTTCACGACCAGAAACAGGCACGCCCCGATGATGACGAAGTTGATGAGCGACTGTACCACGTTGCCGACGCCGAGCTTCGCATCGCCGTACAGGGTCGGCGCGTAACTCGTGAAATCGATTCCGCCAGTCAGCACACCAACGATTGGCATGAAGACGTCTTTGACGATCGACTCGACGACCTTACCGAATGCTGCCCCAATCACGACCCCGACGGCCAAATCGACGACGTTCCCACGCATGATGAACGCTTTGAACTCGGAAACCAGACTCATACCACGACTCCGATAACAACGTATATGGCGATACGAACCCTCGCACGGATGACATACGAGCGACTGGGACGGATCGCGAATGCGGTTGAGCGAGAAGTGTATTCCAGCTGTCGCAAAACTACAATGGCTACTCATCACAGTGAGTGTTTTGCGTGTTGTATTCTGGCAGCGGCTCGCGTCAAGCGATCCCGTACGGCGGCCCACTCGGGCTTATCGGGCGGCATTTCGACGACGAGGAAATCGTACCCTTCACGGTCTAACTCGTGCAGAATTGCGTAGAGCGATTCCGCATACTCCGCAGGTTCGCCTCGAAGGTACAACGAAGCGAGACGCAAACCTCGCTCGCGCAGTTCCGTCTGGATACTCTCCATTTCGGCGTTGCCATTCGCCAAAACGAGCGGCGTGTGCGGCGAATAATGCTTCGCCATCTGCCCCGGCGAACGACTCGGCCCTCCGGTTGCTACGGGATGTCGAATTTCCCCGATGACCGCTTCAAGCATTGCCAGCGAAATCAAACCCGGTCGTAGCAGCCGTGGGACGGCTTCCGAAAGGTCGAGTACCGTCGACTCGATCCCGCCGCGGCACGGGCCACCGTCGAGGATCGCGGCGATACGGCCATCGAGTGCTTGCCACACATGTTCGGCACGAGTCGGTGAGAGTTCCATCGATCGGTTCGCGCTCGGCGCGGCAATTGGCACACCGGCTGCGCGGATCAGTGCCCTCGCGATGGTGTGATCCGGGCAGCGCACGCCGACGGTTTCGCCACCGGCAGTTACGATGTCCGGGATTCGCGGATTCCGGGGCAGAACGAGCGTCAGTGGGCCGGGCCAAAATTGTTCCGCGAGTTTTACCGCGACTTGGGGCCACGCGGCGGTTACCATTCCCACAGAATCGACGTCGGCAATGTGAACGATGACGGGATTCGTACTCGGGCGGCCTTTCGCGAGGAAGATCTTCGCCACGGCGTCGGCATCGAGCGCATTCGCACCTAGCCCGTACACCGTTTCCGTCGGGAACGCAACGAGTTCGCCCGCCGCGAGCAAGCTCGCCGCCTGTCGGATCGTCTCCGCGTTCGGATCATCCGGGTTCAACTTCCACACGGGTGTTGGAGGCATTGCACGATTTTCGGTAAGGTGACGCGCGGTACTCTTAGAATAGATACTGCAATACGTTTCAAGCTGGCAGAAGGAAGAACAATGCCTCCCCCACGCAGTACGATGGTCCTCCCCGCAACGACGAGCGAACAGCGCCGCATCGCTGGGGAAAACTACGACCGCGCCCGCGAGGTGTTAGCGTCCGGCAGCCACGATTACGCCATTTCGCTGCTCCTCACCTGCTGCCGCATCGACCCCGCCAACTTCAGTTTCCGCCAGACTTTACGCCGCGCCCAAAAGGAAAAGTACGGCAACAACCTTCGCGGCAGTCGCTTTGCGTTCCTGACCACGCCGCGGTTCAAAGCCCGAATGATGGCGGCGAAACGGTCCGGCGATTTCATCCGCGTGTTGGAACATGGCGAACAGGTTCTTTCCCGGAACCCTTGGGATGCCGGCAGCCAGATGCATATGGCGGATGCGTTCGATGCGCTCGGTTTGACCGACTTAGCCATCTTCAGTTTGGATCAAGCCCGGCAGAAGTTTCCGAAAGATGCCACGCTCAACCGTGCGCTCGCCCGGCAGTTCGAGAAACGTGGCGACTTCCAAAAAGCGATCGCGCTCTGGCAACTCGTCCGCGATGCCAACCCGACCGATGTGGAAGCCGCACACAAAGCCAAAGATCTCGCCGCCAGCGAAACAATCGCTCGCGGGCAGTACGACGGCGTGGCATCGGGGTCGAAAGCCTCGCCGATTTTGGAGAAACTCGAACAGCAAGCCTACGAACGCACCGACAAAGTCAGCCGCGAAACGCTGGCCATTCTAAAGAGAATCGAGGCGGATCCCACCGAGCCAGTGTTGTACATTCAACTGTCCGCCGCGTTCCGCAAGATCGGGCAAGACGATCGCGCGAAGGCCGCATTGCTGCAAGGAATGGGTCCGACCGGCAACCACCACACGCTTCAACTGGAGATGCAAGAACTGGACTTGTTGCCGTTCCGCAAGAACCTCGAACGCACCGAAGCCAAGTTAAAAGCGTCTCGCGACAAGCCGAAATCGGAAGAGGCCGACGAGGAAGAACCGACGCACGACGATCTCGTCAAACAACGCTCGAAGTTGGTGAAAGAGATTAACGCGCGCGAGATCACCATCTACCGCACCCGTGCGGATCGTTCCCCCGCAGACCTGTCTGCCCGCTTCGAACTCGGTACGCGGCTGCTGAACGCGAACCTCATCGATGAAGCGATTGCCGAACTCCAACACGCCCGCCGCGACGACAA
>JAYSYI010000398.1:0-4378 GCA_043727665.1 Limnoglobus sp.
CCCGGCTCGTTTCGTTTTTATCGAGACTCACTAGAACGGGATCGTATCCGTTCAAGTGCCCAATTTGCGGCTTCGCGGACGATGGCGTCGTCATCGATTGCAGCGAGTTCGAGGGCGGGGATCGCGCGTGCGTCGCCGATGTTTCCGAGCACGATCGCGGCATTTCGACGGAGGCCTGCGCGTTTCGTGCGTGCCAGCGACGTGTGACCGAAGCGCTTTTTGAACTCGATTTGCGACATACCGAGAATTTCAATCGGATCGAGAAACTGGAGTGCGGGGTCGTGCGGGAAAGTGTGCGAAACGCCTGCGTCGCGGTTCCATGGGCAAACTTGCTGGCAGATATCGCAGCCGAACAGCCAGTCCCCGATGTTCGCACGATGTTCATCGGGGATTGCGCTACGCAGTTCGATTGTCAGGTAGCTAATGCAGCGTCGGGCATCGAGCGTGCCGGGTTCGGGGAACGCCTGGGTCGGGCAGGCATCGAGACACGCGGTGCAAGTGCCGCAATGGCTTTGAACGTGTGGCGAATCGGGTTTCAGTTCGGCAGTCGTCAGTAGCGCGCCGAGGAAAAAGAAGCTGCCGCGATGCTTGTTGATGAGCATCGTGTTCTTGCCGAACCACCCCAGCCCGGCGCGTCTGGCGAAGTCGCGTTCGAGCAGCGGTGCGGTATCGGCGATGACACGCGACACCGTACCGGGACGCTCGATTTGCAGCCATTCTGCTAAAACGTTCAGGCGATCCCAGATGTAGCGATGATAGTCCGGCCCGTGCGCGTAAGCCGCCACGCGACCGTAAGCCTGTTCATTTTCTGTAGATGTCGATGCACCGTATTCGAGTCCGACCATGATGACATTGCGAACGTCGGCGAGGACCGATTCGGGGTGTTGCCGTGCGTCGACATGCTTCGTGAGGTAGCCCATTTCGCCGTAAAAATCGCGATCGAGCCACGCGCGGAACCGCTCGAAACCGTCCGCCACGGCGGCGGGCGCAATACCACAAAGCGAAAAGCCGAGACGCTTCGCCTCGGCTTTTAGTCGGTCCTCGACTCGCACAGCCAATCCTCGTTAAAGCGACACTTTCGCGCCGAAATCGCGTTTCTGCTCGCTGATGAAATACGTCGAACATGCCGCATCGATCAAGTCCGGGCTGAAGTTCACTCGCTCCATGTTATACTTTGCGATCGACATCATCTGGTCGAGCAAGTCGCGCGGTTGGCACATTCGGAACGGGCGTTTGTTGCCGCGATACCACTTATCGATGAGGTAATCGACGCCACTCGGGTCGTAATCGACGCGCTTGCCCTTGCACACGAGTTCCCAGATCTTGCGATACTGTTCTTCGCTCGGGTCGCGAATTTCGATCTTGAACTTGATCCGCCGCAAGAAGGCTTCGTCGGCGAGTTGCGTCGGGTCGAGGTTCGTCGAGAAGATCAAAATCTGGTCGAACGGCACTTCGACTTTCGTACCGGTGATCGTCGTCAGGTAATCGTACTTTTTCTCGAGCGGCACGATCCAGCGGTTGAGCAAGTCCATCGGCCGCATTTGCTGGCGGCCAAAGTCGTCGATCATGAAGATGCCGCCATTCGCCTTCATTTGCAGCGGGGCTTCGTAGTACTTGCCAATCGTGTTGTAGGTGAGATCCAACATCGACAGCGAGAGTTCGCCGCCGACGACGATCGTGGGCCGCTTGATCTTGATGTAGCGGCGGTCGAATTCGTTTGCTTTTTTCAGTAACCCGCCGTTCGGGTCTTCCTGATCTTCCTCGCGAATGACGGTGTGCAAAATCGGGTCGAACACGCGGATAATCTGGCCGTTCGCTTCGACGGCGTACGGCACATAAATCGTGTCGCCCATTAAGCGCGTGATCCGCTCCGCGACGCTCGTTTTGCCGTTGCCAGGGTAGCCGAAGAAGAAGATCGATTGTGCTGAGTTGATCGCCGGGCCGATCTCGTTGAACGATTCATCGGTGATGATGAGGTCTTCGAACGCCTTGCGAATACTCCGCCGCGTAACGACGATTTTCTTCACGGTTTGCGCGAGCACGGCTTCGACGTAATCCGTAAACGGCACAGGTAGCGGGCCGACGTAGCTCGTTTTCTCCATCGCTTCTTGGAGAGCGGCGGTGCCCTTCGGCGGCTTAATTTCGTAGATGAATGCGTTATCGCCGCCGCCGCTGCCACGCTGGCCGACGATATCGATCAGCGTCTGTTTTCGAAGCGATTGCAGCACCGGCCCGAGTACGGGGAACGGCACCGCGAGTTCGTTGGCGATCTCGCCACCCGTGAGTTGGCCTCGCGTGAAAATCACTCGTAAAATCATGTCGAATAGGAACGGACTCGGCAGGCCGAGTTCCTCCCATTTCACCGGGATTCGCGGGGCAAACTGATTCCCACCAACGGTAGGCGAGCCTTCCTCGTCGGTCGGTGGCGGGTCGCCGAGCAGCGTCACGCCATCGAGGCTGCCATACCGTTGGGCATCGGCTAAAAGTTGATCGTAATGGAGCTTATGTAACCGCAAATGTTCGACCGCGTCGGTATCGCCAGCCGCCTCGGCTTGTGCCAAACAATCGAGCACCGCAGGCGCGACAGCGTACTTCACACCGTCGATGTACATGTGATGAAGATACTCTCCCGGTCGAACGAAACAGTCCGGCGTGTGCGTCGGAAGCTGCAACATCTGATGGTAAAATTCATTCGCGATAATGAATCGCATCGGCCACCTTCCCAACTGAGTCCGCAAGTTTACACGTTGTCTATCTTAGAATACAGACGACCCGATTGGAAATTTCAGCCGAGAAGTACCCTTCACATCGCTTTCACTTTCCTCCGACGATCGCCACACGCGCTGCCGAGCCGGCCACGTCTTCCAATTCGACACGGAGGTCTTCGGTGCGTTTCGTGCGATCGATCAAGATCGTCACGATGTTTTGCCCGGTTTTGAAATCGAGCACGGTTTCGGGCTTCACATCGACCGTCGCGTTGCCGAGGTAGACCGTCAGCCCGGCGACGGTTTGGAACTTCAACTTTGCATCACCGGGCGCGGTGACATCGAGCGTGAAGCGTACGACCGATTGCGGCTCCGAGCCGTTCCAGACGACGAACTTGGGCATATCGCTAACGGGCAAGTCGCCGGAAACTCTTGTGTAAGCCGAGGACCAAACGAACGCGGTCGGGTTCTCTGCCGTGGCCGAAACGCGGGTGCGGCGGAACAAGTTGAGGTTCTCATTAAGCGGCTCGATGATTTGCCAGCGACGGACGAGGCGGGCGCGGTTCGGCGCGTATGGCCCAACCTTGCCGAGTTCGGACAGGAAGCGAACGAGGTCGACGAATTCTTGTCGCGTCAGCGAATCGGTGAGGCCATCAGGCATCAGTGAGCGGGCATTTTTCTTGTTCGCGATATCGTCGACCGCGATCGTCATTTCCTTGTCGTCCGACAAACGCAGTACGAGTTCGGTCTTCGTTTCACGGAGCTTAATCCCCGAAACGACCTTGCCCGAAAGCGTTTCGACTTCGATCGCGTTGTAGCCTTCCTTTACCGCTTTGTTCGGCATCAACAGCGATTCGACAAGGTAATCGATCTGGGCACTCGCGCCGATGCTCGTCATATCGGGGCCAACTTGCCCACCTGCCCCGCCGACGCCGTGGCACGTCAGGCACTGCATTTCCTTGCGACGATAGATCGCTTCACCGCGAACGGGGTCGCCTTGTTTCTGAACTTCGACGACGAACTGCTTCACTTCTTCGGGCGTCGGATCTTTGCGTGCCGCCGTGAGGTTGCCCGCCTTCGTGAGGGCGTCCATCAGCCCCGGCAGATTCTGCCCCGAACCGCGTACGATACGCAGGCCGATCTTCGCGGTGTCGGCCACGATCGGCTTGCTTGCCTTCAATGCCGTTTCGAATGCGGCGGGGCCACCCTTTTGGCGTAGAAACGCATCGAAAATGTCACCTGCACTTTGCGTGAACGCGGCGTCGGCGAATAGCTCCGCCGAGGTGGTCGCAGATTTCGCCAGATCGAACCCGATCGTGCGGACAAGTGCCATCGACCGCACCGGCGTTCGCTTGTCGTTGGCAACGATGCCGGTAAGGAACTCCTTCGCGCGGGCATCGTTGTAAGCCGCCAGCCCGTCGAATGCGGCCTCGCGATCTTCGATGGCCACATCTTTCGCGGAAGATGCGATGGCTTCGAGCGCGGGGCGAACAGCGGCGTCTTTCCACAAGCCCGCCAACCGGCACGCGGACCTTGCGGCCAAGCGATTATCGGGATTGCTGCCAGCTGCGATCTAATCGATCATCGTCGTGAGACTGAGGTTCTTCGGTGCGGGGACTTTGCGAACCCGTGCGGCGTCTTCGAGCGACTTCAACAACGTTACCCGTTGCGTC
>JAYSYI010000399.1:0-4374 GCA_043727665.1 Limnoglobus sp.
AAACAGCTTAGCGAGTAGATTCGCGAGCGTATTCAGTGTTGCGTACATTGCGCTGTCCTCAGTTTACCACGTAACCATCACTTCTGAGATGGTCGGTCACCTCAGTATTCGTCGCAAAATTTCACAGATTTCAACAGTGTAATTATATTCGTCATTCCACGCAGAGTCAATCACAAATTGTGTAACGGTGCAAATCCAGGTTGCAGTTTTGCCAGACGGTCCAAATCGGACGTAAGTCGTTGCTGGGTTAGGTTGGTTCCGAAATTCGGGAATGAGTCCAGGGATGGGGGGGTGGGTAACTGCTGGAGTCAATCGGAAACCCATAATCACCGCGATGGGAACCGTACCGATTTTCTGCAAACCCAGGTGACGATTATGCCGATAAAAAGAGTTGACCGGCAGCCGGTTGGGGTGCGGATATGCTCAAGCGTTTGGAGTTAATCGGGTTCAAGTCGTTTGCGGACAAGACGCGGTTCGATTTTGCGCCCGGCGTGACGGCGGTCGTCGGCCCCAATGGCAGCGGCAAATCGAACATCGTCGATGCCGTCAAGTGGATTCTCGGCGAACAATCCGCGAAGAGCTTGCGCGGCGGCGAGATGGCCGACGTGATTTTCAACGGCTCCAGTACGCGCAAAAGCCTCGGCATGGCCGAGGTGACGATGACGTTCGATAACTCGAAACGCCAACTCCAATTCGATGGCGACGAAGTCCAACTGACGCGGCGAGTCTACCGCGACGGCCAGGGCGAGTATTTGATTAACGGCGCACTTTCGCGGCTCAAAGACATCAAGGAAATGTTCCTCGGCAGCGGCGCGGGGCAGGGCGCATACAGCATTATCGAGCAGGGCCGCGTCGACGCATTACTCGTCGCTTCGACGAAAGATCGTCGGCAAATCTTCGAAGAAGCTGCGGGGATTAGTCGCTTCAAATCGAAAAAGATCGAGTGTTTGCGCAAGCTCGAAAAAGTGGACGCCGACCTGCACCGCGTTCGCGATTTGTTGCAAGAACTGGAAAAAACCGTACGCACTTTGAACGCACAAGCAGCGAAAGCGCAGAAGTACCAGGAGTTTCACGCGCAACTAAAAACGCAGCGAGTCGCCTTGGGTTTAAGCGAATATCGCGAACTCGCCGAGACGGTGACGTACGAGGAAGCGTTGCTGGCGAAGCTGCGGATGGAAGTCACCGATGCCACGATACAGACCGCAACCGGCGAGACGACGGTCGGCAAACTCGATTCGGATTATGCCCGCGCCGACGATGCTTTGCGCGAACACGAGAAGCGATTAAGCGAAGCGCGACAGCAGATTGCGGAGTACGAGGCCGCGGTGAAATCGCAGCGCGAACAGGCCGCGAACCACGACGCGGAATTGTTGCGGACGGGGCAACAGCGGATCGCGCTGACGGTGCGTTTGCGCACATTGGAAACCGAAACCGCGAAGGCGATCGACGAGGCCACACGCGCAGCGGAACTCGTGCGCGCGGAGCAGCAACGCGCCGACGAAGCGGCGACGGCACTGAACGCGGTGATCGCGACGCTGGCGCAAATCGGCAAGCAAACGCAGGCCGACCGCGAAGAGCAATTCGCGCTGGTGGGCCGCGCCGCACAGTGGCATTCGGCCTCCGACATGACGGGGGCTCAAGTCGAGCGGTTACAGCGCGACCGGACGCGGAAGCGCGCAGAAGGCGAACGAGCCACCGCCGAAGCCGAGGCGATCGGCCGTGTGCTGGCGGACCTTTCGCAGAGCGATGCCGACGTACAACAGAAGCTGGTCGCCGCGAAGCAGGCACTTCAAGAATTGCTGCAAAAGCAGGCAGAATCGCGTCGTCAAGCGGAGACACTGCAACCGGAACTGGACGAGCTGCGCGAACGTCGCAGTGCCTCACGAGGCCGTGCCGAAGTACTCGATGGTCTCGAGAAAAACCTCGAAGGCATCGGCGCAGGGGTACGCGCCGTGCTGGCGTCGCGCCGACAAACGCCCGCGATTCTCGGCCTCGTTGCGGACCTGCTAACCGTGCCCGGCCACGTCGCGCCGCTCGTCGATATTGTCCTCGGCGATGCCGCACAGCGGTTCGTGTTGCGGGCCGGTACGGACATCGACAGCATATTGAACGAACTCGGCACACTACCCGGCCGCGTCGGATTTGTGCCACTCTTCAGTCTCGACAGACAACGCGATGTCACTCCGTTACCGGAATCGCTGTTGCACGTCGTTTCGTTCGAGCACCCGGACCTGATCGGGCTACCCGAACGGTTGCTCGGCAACGTGCTGCTGGCGATCGATTTGGCACACGCTCGGAAGCTGCTACTCGACCATCCGCGACACCGCATTGTCACGCGGACGGGCGAACTTCTCGAACCCGATGGCACGATTGTCGTCGGCCCAGCACGCGGCGAAAGTGGCATCCTTTCACGGAAGAGCGAACTCCGCGAATTGCGAGTTCAAATTGCCACGATGGACGTGCGGATCGCTGCAATCGAAGGCGAACAAACGCAATTTCGTAATGGAGCCGATGCACTCGATGCGCCGATCGGTGGTCGCGAAGCGGAGATCGGCGCACATGCCGGCGAAGCGGGAAATTTACGCGAACGGATCGTCGAACAGCAACAGAAGCAAACGCGATTGAACGAGTTGGCGGAGTTGGTAAACAGCGAGTCGATGATCCTTTCGGGAGAGATTCAGAAAGCGGAAAAGTCGTGGCAAGCCGCACTGGTACAAGCGCAGGAAGCGGACCAGGCGGCACTGGCGGTGAAGCAGCGTTTGGAGATCGCCGATGCGCAACAACGGGCATCGGAACGGGAGCGCGAACAGCGCCAAGCCGCGGACACTGCCACCCAGGTGTCACTAACGCGCGTGAAGCAGCAGTTGGCGGGGCTACAGGCGCGGAGCCAGGAGTTGGCGGGGGAGTTGCGGCAACGCAAAATCGATGCGCTGAACATCGCGAACACGGAACGTAGTGCGCGAAACCGACAGACCGAGAACCAACTGGCGATCTTGCGGGCGACTGCCTCGGCGGCAGTGGCGTATGCGGAAAAAGACGTGCGACAGTCGAGCGTCCGCGAGTGGGCGGCACGCCGCGATACGCTTCGCACGCAGCGAGATTCGGTGCAAAGCGAGCTTCGAAGCGTACGCGATTCGTGGAAGCAACAGCAAGATCATGCCCATGCACACGAACTCACGGTGCACGATCTACGCAACCGTCGCGACACGATTGCGGCCCGCATTCAGTACGATTACCAGATCGATCTCGCCGCGCAACTCGCGAGCCATCCGGAACAGACACAGGCCGTCGTCGGGGACGATGCACAAGACGACATCGAAGAACTCAAACGAAAGATCGCGAAACTCGGCAGCGTCAACCTCGAAGCGCTCGAGCAATTGAACATTGAAGAGGCCCGCGAGAAATCGATTCGTAAAGACTATGACGATCTCATGGGGGCCGCGAAATCGCTATTGGAGATTATCGAGAAGATTAACGTCGATAGTCGTAAGTTATTTAACGATACTCTCAATGTGGTGCGCGTACACTTTCAAGATTTGTTTCGCAAACTCTTCGGTGGCGGCATGGCGGACATCGTCCTCGAAGACCCGACGGACGTTCTCGAAACGGGTATCGAAATCACCGCCCGACCACCGGGGAAGGAACTCCGCAGCATCTCGCTGTTATCCGGGGGCGAGAAAACACTAACAGCAGTTGCGCTGTTATTAGCCATGTTTCGCAGCAAACCGAGTCCATTCTGCTTGCTCGACGAAGTCGATGCCGCACTCGACGAGGCCAACACCGCGCGACTGGCCGAAGTCATCAAGGATTTCCGCAGTACGTCGCAGTTTATCATCATTACACACAAAAAGCGCACAATGGTGATGGCCGACGTCCTCCATGGAGTCACCATGCAAGAAAGTGGTGTCAGTAAACAAGTCGCGACACGCATTGACGATTGGCCCGATGAAGCAACTGAAGTAAAAGTCGCCGCATGATTTGTAGTGTTGAGTGAGGAGTTGCGATGGGATTGTCTGCTGCGCAGATTCGTGATTCGCTCGACGCGCTGATTGCGATTGAGCCGCGGTTTGGTAATGCGATTGCGCAGGTGGGCTATCCGGAGCCGCGGGTTCGCGCACCGGGTTATGCGACGTTGTTGCGGACGATCCTTGGCCAGCAGGTGAGTTTTAAATCTGCGGATGCGGTGTGGCAAAAATTGGAGGCGGCGTTGGGCGATGTCACCGATCCGCAAACGGTGGCGTCGGCGTCGTTCGACGAGTTGCGTGCCTGTGGATTCTCGCGTCAGAAGCAGAGCTACGCACGCAGTTTGGCCGAACATCTGATCGCGGGCGAATTGAAACTCGATGCGCTTCCTGCCGACGATGAAGACGCAAT
>JAYSYI010000400.1:0-4347 GCA_043727665.1 Limnoglobus sp.
CTGGCCGTTGCCGCTGGCGACGAGTTCGATGCGGTCGAACGCTTCGAGGATGTCCGCCAGCGAATGGAATTCCTTTTGAAGTTCTTCGACTGGCCGCGATTGCACTTCCGATAGCCACTGAACGACGGGCGTTTGGTGCGTCCTGAGATACTCACGTATCGCTGTGGCCGACACCCGCACGAGTGGCACATCGGCGGTGTTAACCTCGCGTTTCGTCGGCGCGACGAACGACCGCACAACAGCGGGAGAACTGCCAAACAGGAGATAGCCATCCTTCATGCTGTACGCCGGTTCCACGCCGGGCGGGAATCGCTTCGGGTTGGCGAACGATTTCACGTCCCAACCGCCTGTTTTGTCGTCGATTTGTTCGATGGCGTCGTCGTTTTTGCGATTGTACTCGAACTGCGCGAACTGCGCGTAAAAGTCGACCGCTTTCTTCACGGCAACCGGTACCGTGGGGTCAGTGGCATCAACTTGCACCGCCAGCGTGATTGCAGGAAAGAAGCCTTTATTCGGCTTCGCCGCCCAAATCGCGGTATCCGGGCCTACGCCCGATAACACCGCAGGCAGCTTATCTTTTCCGATGATCGCGCCTAGCGATTTCTCGATCTCCTTGCGTGCCGATAACTTGTCGACTTCGGGGGAAAACGACAACATTAAGGTGATAATCTGATTCGCCGTAGCGTGGCCCGTAATGGCGAGCATCGCATCGTCGGGAATCGACTGCCAAAGTGCAGAACGAGCGGGAGCGGCCTCAAAGGCGTTTTTCCACTCAGGCAGCATCGCTTCGGCGCGGTACGTGGCAGCTATGCCAATTTCGAGATCGCTACGCACATCGACATAAATCGCGAACTGATCGACCGCCGACCACAATTTGCGCACTTGTTCGCGTGCTGCCCGATCTTTGGGTTCCTCGGCCGCTTTGGCGTGGGCAAGAATCTCCGCATCGAGTCGACGTGGATTCACCCAACAAACGAGGAACGCATCGGCGACGCCGAGATCCGCAATCGCCTTGGCGACGCGCGGTACGCTGTCCACCGGCGCAAGTTGTTGATCGATAACAGCCGTAATCGCAGATTCTTGTGCCGCGAACACGAACAGGCCATCTTCAAGGATGTAATACTCGGATTTGCCGTTCGATTTCACTCGACGCTGATAGGTCCGTTCGCGGTGCGTGCGTTCGACGACTTCGGTTAGTTCGCCGCCATCCTTCTGGGCCGCGTTGAACTTGTCCAGAAGTTTACGAAGCGTTTCGGGGTTGCGTGCCTTTAGCAGAATTGAGCCGCTTTCGGCTTCCGGTTTGCCCGGCGGCCCTGGTTGGTAGGCAAGAACGATCGCGTCGCCAAGGAGCTCGTCGCGCAGGTCTGCGGTGGTGATTCCGAGTATCGCAGTCAGGATTTTCTCGGTGTCGCGAATCTTCTGAATATCTCCCGATGCGTTCACCAGTGGGGCGAACTTCTCGGCGACCCACGTGGAAAAGGGCGATTCGCCAATGGCCTTGGCACGATCCCGCAGACCTTGAACCACGAGGCAGACGGCCGTGTCGGGCGGTACGAGCTTAAGCAACTCATCGCGTGCCGGATTTGCGGCGCGGGCTGCTGGCAGGCAGGCCAACGCGACGAGAACGAAGATGGCGTATCGGGTAACTCGCATGGGCAATCCGCGTTGGGGTTACGACTTCATTTTGCCGGTCGCAGTCAAACCGGCGACATCGCGAACAAACAGATTAAACGCACGTTTCGTGGTGTTTGCGATTGGCTCGATGCCATCTTTCGCAGCATTTGGAAGGTTTGCCATAGTGGAACCTTGGTTGCGTTCGGCGGGCACATTCGCATCGCGGCTGGCAATCCAGTTGACGGCAGGTGCCAACGATTGATCGGTCGCCTTCCGCGTAATCGAAACGAACGCCGAACCCGCTTCTGCGAACGATTGCTCGATTCTCACCGGCTTCACGGTCGATTTCACTACAGGAACTTGCACGATCTCGTTCGGTTTCGTCGTCCACGGTTTCAGTGCTATCACGGCCACCAACACCGAGGCCGCCATTGCAATTGTGCCGCTTCGCACCATCCAGCGGGTTCGCCGACGTTGCCGGAAGTCGCGATCCGCCGCACGCACAACATGCTCCGTAAACAACATCGAAGGCTTCGGCGTTGGCAACGCGAATTGCTCGACGATGGCAACCATTTCGCGACATGTGGCACATTCGGCCAAGTGCGAATCGTCGGCCAGCGTCTCAGCCGTCTCTTCGCGATCGAGTACGCGGGTCACCAACGAGGCGATTCGTTCGCATTCGGAGTTCGAGTTCACTTCGTTCATAGTTTCACGGCGCTTTCGCGCGAATCGGTTCGGGCGGGACGAAACCTCGGCGTTTTAAGCGATCCAGAAGTTCAGCACGTGCCCGGTGTAGCCACGTTTTGATCGTGCCAACGGGCCGATCGATGACTTCGGAGATTTCCTCGTAACTCTGGCCGCGTTCGTGGAACAGTACGAACACTTCGCGGTAATCGGGTCGAAGTTCCTCCACCGCCGAACGAATCTCGACGGTCAATTCGTTGCCATCGGTGTCGAGCACGGCGGCAGCGGACTCTTGCAGGTAATCAACCAACTCTGGCAGTTTGCTTCGTTTCGTGAGTGCCGTGCGACATCGATTCACTGCGATGGTCAGCACCCACGGTCGTAGCGGTCGCTCGCGATCCCAACGGTGCAAACTGCGAAATACCCTGAGAAACACCTCTTGCGAGACATCTTCGGCATCGTGGGCGTTCCGTAACATTCGCACGCTGACGCCGAAAACATCGTCTTGGAACCGCTGCACGAGTTCCCGCATTGCGCCGACTTCGCCACTGGCACAGCGACGGACCAGCTCGGTGTCGGCAATGTCGGCCACGGGAACCCTCTTCGAGAGATACCTACGACTACAGGGAAAGGTTTCGCGAACGGCTATTCGCCAACGTGAGAAAAGAGTTTGACTGTCACTTGGTTTTTTCGGCGGCCTCGCGCAGCAGGTCAACGGCTTCTTGTACTGAAGTGTCTTCGAGCCGTTTGCCGCGTTTTTCCAGACTCTCGCTGAAGCGAATCGCGGTCTCTTGCATCCGTTCGTGCGTTTCGTGCGACCCGCCGAGAAGCACCATTTCTTCGGTGCGCGTCACCCGTTTTTCGCCGTTGGCATCGTCTAGTCCGAGGCCAAGAATGCCTCCAACGGTCTTCTTTTGCGAACGCGGTTTCTTTGCCATCTGTCGGATCCCCTTTAATTGGTATTCGACCAAATTGTATTTCTTTTTCGTCTCTCATAATTGACGTAAGTCACAATTGCGGAAGTTCCAAAACCGTGTTTTCGGGTGTTTTTTCGTCTCAAAACGCCACTTTACGATCGCAAATTTCTGATTTGTTTCTGGCGTTTTTGCGGTATCCTGTTATTCTGTCGTAGGTTACGTCAAAAGTCATTGTGTCGACACTCGCCGTAAGTACTGACCGTTTCGCGTCAATATGCGACCAAAAATCGACCGGACGCGCCTTTTTGATGTCATGGCGCGCCTTTTTGATGTCATTTCGCGACACTTTTGAGTACGTTTGCACGCGTTGCGAATTCCGACTTACGTCAAATCGTCTAAAACTTATTGACTTTGCCATTTCGTGTGGGTGTAGGCAATATCGCTCATTGAAATGTCTCGGCGGCCGTGGGGAACTGGCCGTCTTTGACTTCGCGACAGTATGTTGCCACCGCGTCCGAAATCGTTGCGCTCAGGTTCGCGTATTGCTTCACGAACTTCGGGCGAAAGTCGGGATACATCCCCAACATGTCGTGCAAAACCAACACTTGCCCATCGCAACTCGGCCCCGCGCCGATGCCGATGATCGGCACGCTGACTGCGGCCGTCACATGTGCCGCGACATCGGCGGGCACGCCTTCGAGCACGATGCTGAACACCCCCGCACGCTCGATTGCGATCGCATCGGCGAGAATCCGCTCGGCGTCGCGCTGCACTTTGAAGCCGCCCATCTTATGCACCGATTGTGGCGTCAGCCCAATGTGCCCCATCACGGGTATGTCCGCCCGAATGCACGCCTCGATCGCCGGGAGCATGCGTTCGCCGCCTTCGAGTTTCACGGCCGCGGCCCCGATTTTCAGAAATCGCCCCGCATTTCGCACCGCCTGCGCAGCCGACACCTGATAGCTCAGAAACGGCATATCCGCGATAATCAATGCCCGCGAAGTGCCCCGGACGACACAAGCCGTGTGATAGATCATGTCCCGCATCGTCACGGGTAACGGCGTCTTTTGGCCCTGAATGACCATGCCAAGCGAATCGCCGACTAACAGCGCATCGACCCCTGCGGCATCGA
>JAYSYI010000401.1:0-4343 GCA_043727665.1 Limnoglobus sp.
CGAATGCCGTGAATGTAGGTAAAGTGGATCTGCCGACGCGGTGGGCGGATCAGGAAATAACCCTGTTGTACAACTGTCGTTCCCTCGACGACCACAATCGCCAACGAGCACGCACTGTCGCGGCCATAGTCGGCGGTTTCGAAGTCGATCGCGGCAAAGCGGCCCTGCGGATTTTGCATAATGTATAGTGTAGCGTTCGCACACCTCGAATGGGAAAATGCGTACACCCACACGAACATCCGAAGTTAAAAATTGATACGATATTGATGTAGACGCGATGTTTCTAAATGAACTTTGTCGCGAGGAATACGTAATGTCTGCTGCATTGCGATCTGATTTGCTATAATTTAATTAGATATCACATCCGCTCGAAAGGGATTTTCCGTTGCCAGTGAAGACCTGCCCAATTCAGGCCGAGTTAATTGCGTTCCGCAGTGGGGTGCTCGTCCTCGAACAGCATCTGGCCGTGGCGAGGCATTTGAAGGTTTGCGCGGAATGCCGCAATCGCGTCGCGACGATTCTGCCGAACATGGCTACAGACATGCCCACTACGACCACGCAATCGATCTTCGACGAACTCCGCCAAGAAACGACGCTCAACGACGCTCTCATGACGACGGTCGGGCCGTACAAGATCATTCGCATGATCGGCAAGGGCGGCATGGGCATCGTCTACGAAGCCGAACACGAGAAGCTGAAGAACCGCGTCGCACTGAAAGTGCTACCGCGTTCGATGGTCGCTGAGGCCGACTTGCGGGCGCGGTTTCGCCGCGAATGGGAAGCGATCGGGCGGCTCGATCACCCGAACGTCGTGCGGGCGCTCCATGCGGGAGAAGCCGACGGCGTGCCATTTTTGGCGCTCGAACTCATCAACGGGCCGGACTTCAGCAAGGTCGTCCAGCGTACCGGTGCGCTCAGCCCACCCGATGCCGCCACCGCGATCCGTGCGGTGGCGCTCGGCCTTTCGCACGCGCACATGCAGGGTGTTATCCATCGCGACGTGAAGCCATCGAACGTGCTTCTCACCGGAGATGGCACGGTGAAATTGCTCGATATGGGGCTAGCGAGCTTGACGGCGGGGGTCGATTCGCAGATTACGGGATCCTCGTACCTCGGCACCGCGGACTACATGGCCCCCGAACAATGGGACGACGCCGCGAACGCCACACCGCGTTCGGACCTGTACTCGCTTGGCTGCGTGTTTTACTACCTACTGGCAGGCCAGCCACCGTTCACCAGCCCGGCGTATGCGACGCCGCACGCCAAGATGCGGGCGCACAAGGAACGGCCCGCACCACTGGTACTGGCCGCACCGCCCGTGTTGGCCGCGATTCTCGCTTCGATGTTGGAAAAATTGCCCGAACGCCGCCCGTTGAACGCAATGGCCGTCGCCGACGCACTCGCGCCGTACGCCACGGGGAAACTGGATCGGCTGGCAATGGCGGCCGCAAACGACACTGGCCGCGCCTTCGCCGATGGCCCCGACACAATGCCCGGAATACCGTCGTTTATCACGGAAGAACCGACTTCTCAGCCGGGGTTCTTCCGTCGTTGGTTCGCCCGTTTACGCGGAAAAACGGCAGACGAAAGTTAAAACGTTCCCTTTTGCCAGCGATTGCCGATACTGACCGCATGGATGTTTCCACCGAAGAATTGTTCGACGTCGTCGATGCAGCGGTTCGCGATCTGCTCGCACGGGCGGGGGTCATCGAACCGCCGGTCGATACGCTCTGGATCGCGCAGCGCATCTTTGGAATGAACATCGTTTACACTGAGCCAGACGATGGCCTGCCGCCGCAATACGGCGATCCGCCGAAGCGGCGACCGGGGCCAAACAGCATCGTACTGCGCGAGGAACAAACGAACGAAGCCCAACACGGCTTAGCAGCGAAGGCGATCGGCAAACGACTGCTGCCGCTGATTTTCCCGAAACTCGGCATCGCGGACGGCACGGAAAATCCGTCGTCGCGAAACGCACTGGTGGCGTTGGTCGTACCGCGATTGTTGCTACCGACGCGCTGGTTCGGCCCCGATGCGCGAAAGTCCGGCTACGATTTGCTCGAAATCAAGGAACGCTACTCAACCGCAGGTTTCGAACTGATCGCGCACCGCATTCTGGATGTCGACGACGAACCGTGCGTGATTTCGATTGTCGATGATAGCTCGGTGGTATCGCGGCGCGGAAATCGCTTCCAGGCGACGCGAACCTTGACCCCGGCTGAGCGCATCTGTTCGGAGCGAGTCGAAGAAACGAACGAACCGGCACGGGTGCGCAAAGACGACTGGACGGCATGGGGTTGGCCGACGATTGGCATTCCTTTTCGAAGGATCATTTTGCGTGCGGTGCCGGATGAGATATAATGTTTGGAATCGAACCCCGGCGGTCGGCGCACTTGCGTGTCGGCCGCCGGGTTTTTTCCCCCTTGTGTGTAACAGTTTCGGCGGGTTTCCTGCTGAAATCGAGACGGTCTTCGGATCGAGGAGTGGCGTCAATGGCCGAACAACGCATCCCCATGACGCGAGCCGGATACGACAAGCTCAAAGCCGAACTCGATCGGCTGCGCGGCCACGAAATGATCGAGATCACGAAGCGCGTGGCCACCGCCCGCGACCTCGGCGATCTCTCCGAGAACGCGGAGTATCATGCGGCACGCGAAGATCAGGGCCAACTGCAAGCCAAGGTCAACGAGATTGCCGATCGACTCAATCGCGCACAGATCCTCGACCCGAGCCTGTTGCCCAAAGATACCGTCGTTTTCGGTAGCAAAGTGAAAGTGCGCGACCTCGAATTCGACGAAGAAGAAACATTCGAGTTGGTCGGCCCCGGCCAAGAAAACCCCGAGAAGGGACGCATCCTCACCGATAGCCCAATCGGCGAAGGGCTAATCGGCAAGAAGAAGGGCGAAGTCGCCGAGATTCACGCGCCGAAGGGCACGATCCGCTTCAAGGTGCTCGAAATCTCCGCCGCGAAAATCGACTGACAACCGGCGGCACAGGTCGAACAGGTGAATCGACATGCATTCTGGTTTCATCGAGATTGATCCCTGCGAATTGCGGGTTCCTTCGTCTCGTGAAGGTGCAGATCCGGTCAAACTCGCGCGGCAGATCTCGCGGTTTGGGTCGTCCGATGTCGGGATGCCATTAATCGTCGCATACGAGGGAGCAGACGGGCATTTTTTGATTTACGATGGAGTAACGAGAGCGACCCGTATCGCGAAGTTAGCACCAGGCCGGTTGGTACGTGTCGAAGTGATCGGACGGCTTCGCCGAGCATATGGTCCTGACCCGAAAATCGGAGACTTTCTCACATGATTCCCGAAACAAAACGCGAAGTCTTGGCCGTCCTAGCGGAATTGTGCGATCTATCCCCTGAAGTCCGAATGGGTCAACTGCTGGCACATCTCGGATTTCTCGGTGAGGATCAGGTAGAACGGTCGTTGTGGGATATCGATGACGAACAGCTTCTGTCGATCTTATATCTTCACCGATCGGAATTAACGTCGAGACATCAAGCTGGGATTCCAGAGAAACGATTCGGCGCGTCACTTCAAAAAATCTCCTGAATATGGTCCACGGACTCCAGCCACGCCAGCGCGGCGGCGTCACTCGGCATTCGCCAGTCGCCGCGAGGCGACAGGCTCACCGAGCCGACCTTCGGCCCATCCGGCAAGCACGACCGTTTGAATTGGCTCGAAAAGAAGCGTGTTACAAACATCCGCAGCCACTTTTGAATCTCCGCTGGCGTCCACTCGCGATCGAACTTCGCCTGTTTCGCAAGATAGAAGATCTTGTCTGGCGGGCTGCCCCAACGCAGGAAGTGGTACAGGAAAAAATCGTGCAGCTCATACGGACCGATCGTCGCTTCGGTCGATTGCGCGATACTGCCATCGGCGGCGGTCGGCAGCAGTTCGGGTGAAATTTCCGTATCGACCACATCGAGCAACGTCGCCCGCACATCGCCATCGAATTCGTTTTCTGCAGCCCAGCGCACGAGGAATTTGACGAGCGTCTTCGGGATGCTCACATTCGGGTTGTACATGCTCATGTGGTCGGCGTTGTAGGTACACCAACCGAGCGCGAGTTCGGACAAATCGCCGGTACCGATAGTGAACCCGCTGTTCATCAGCAAGCTCGTCCGCATTCGCGCCTGGACGTTTTCAAAGACCAAATCGTGACGCCGTTCGGCGGGCAACACGCGGAGTTTCTCGCCGAGCGATTCGCCCGTTTCGCCCACAAGGGAAATGCCAAATGGTGAATGGCTCAGTGCCCGCATCTGCTGCATGCACATCTCGCGAATGTCGGTTTCGCGTGCGGTCGTGCCGAGTAGCGCCATGAGCGTTTGG
>JAYSYI010000402.1:0-4341 GCA_043727665.1 Limnoglobus sp.
CTTAACGTATCGAATCACCCGCTCGAAGTCTAGCCACGAGTGGAGCGCAACCCGTGG
This sequence comes from Limnoglobus sp., assembly GCA_043727665.1. Taxonomy (GTDB): domain Bacteria; phylum Planctomycetota; class Planctomycetia; order Gemmatales; family Gemmataceae; genus Limnoglobus. The sequence goes on from JAYSYI010000402.1 coordinate 58, forward strand.
AGGAGTTTGCAAATGGAAACGGCTTCGGATGCAGGCTGCCCCCACAGGTTACGCTTCCCGTCATTCCAATATTAAGGAGTTCCTGCTGTGAAGAAGTCGTTTGCCATCGTCTGCCTGTTGATGCTGATCGGGTCCGTGAGCCGGAGCCAGGAACGGGCCGCGCCCAAAGCGGAACCAGCGCAGACGAACAGCCTCAAAATGAGCCTGATCCCGGTCAAAGCGGGTTCGTTCGAGATGGGGGTTATGTTCCCCAAGGGGATGATTCGCTTACTCGAAGTCGCCAAGACCGAGCAGGATAAGCTTTTCTACATGGCAGATGCCCCACCGAAACGAAAGGTCGATATCGACAAAGACTTCTTGATCGGGGCGCATGAGGTCACCATCGGCCAGTTCCGCGAGTTCGTTGCGGCATCGAAATACCAAACCGAGGCCGAAAAGGACGGCAAAGGCGGGACCGGTTTGAACGCCGAGAACGCCTTCGCCCAAGATCCGAAGTTCACCTGGAAAGAATACGGGTTCGCTACGAGCGATGTGCATCCGGTGGCGAACGTTTCGTGGAACGATGCACAAGCGTTTTGCCGCTGGCTGAGCGAAAAGGAGAAAGCGACTTACCGTTTGCCAACGGAGGCCGAGTGGGAATACGCCTGCCGCGCGGGGACAAAAACCAGTTACTCGTTCGGGCCGACTACCGAAGATTGGTGGAAGTTCGGCAACGGACCGGATGCCTCACTGAAGAAACTCCAGCCAAAAATGACCTGGGCTAGCAAAGACGATGACGGACATCCGTATGCGGCTCCCGTCGGTTCGTTCAAACCCAACGCCTGGGGCATCTACGATATGCATGGCAACGTCATCGAATGGTGCCAGAATCGGTTCCGTTTCTACGACTCGTTTGCAGACCCGAGCGAGTATCCGACTGTTCCTAAAGAGTTGTGGTACGTCCATCGCGGGGGGAGTTGGTTCAACCAGCCCAATACCGCGACGGCCCATAGTCGTATGGGGGCTGTGCCCGAGAAGCGCAATTCTCTGATCGGCTTCCGGGTGGTGCGGGAATAGCCCCAGTCGCAATGATCGACGAAGGCGAGGGCACGCGAACGCCGCTCGCCGCGTTGCCGCAAATCGACCCTTCGTTTGCCTTTTCCGTCCCTTCGCCGTAAACAAATGCGCAATCGCGACCCGACGCTCCCTCTGCCACGGCCGCACGTATGCACCGCGAATTCGACCCTGCCGTTACGCCGTTCGACCGTCGCTCGAATCTGTCGCTGTACCTCCTCACCGCTCTCGTTGTTACCCTGCTTCTGGCAGATATCTGGCCATCGCTCGCTCGCTGGATTTCGGGCCTCGGCTGGGAACTTCCCACGTGGCCCAAGCGGGAACTGTACGGCTTCCGGTTCTCGCTGATTGCGGCCGTCATTGGGGGTGCCCGCTCGCTTTACTCTTCGCTCGAAAGCGTGTTCGATGGCAAAGTCGGTGCGGACATTGCCATCGCGGTGGCGTGCATTGCGGCGATCCTCATCGGCGAACCGCTCGTGGCGGCCGAGGTCGTGGTTATCGGCCTCGTCGGCGAGTGCCTCGAAGCATTTACGTTCGACCGTACGCAACGCGCACTCCGCGGACTCGCCGAACTTTTCCCCGAACGTACGTGGGTGCTGCGCGACGGGCTGGAAGTGCGTGTGTTTACGGTCGATCTGCAAATCGGCGATCATGTCGTCGTGAAGCCGGGCGGCAAAATCCCCGTCGATGGCGTCGTTCTCGCAGGGCAATCATCGCTCGATACGTCGCCGCTGACGGGCGAAAGTTTGCCGCGCGATGTCGGGCCGACAGACGTCGTGCTGGCGGGGAGTATCAATCAGTTCGGGGCGTTGACAATCGACGCGAAGAAGGTGGCGACGCAGACGGTGGCCGGCCGCGCAATGGCGATGACTGCGGCGGCGCTGAAAGAGAAAGCCCCGCTGGAACGGTACGCGGATCGGCTGGCACGCCGGTTCCTGCCTGCCGTATTCGCACTGGCGTTACTGGCATTTATCGTGAATGTGGCGTTCCAGACGGGGCCGTTCCGAGCGACATCGCGGGTGGCGTTGTACCCGGCGCTCGCGGTGCTCGTTGTCGCGTGCCCGTGTGCGTTGGTGCTGGCGACACCGGCGGCGATCATCGCGGCACTCGGGCGGCTCGCGGGAACGGGCGTACTCATCAAGAGCGGGGCCGCACTCGAAAAACTCGCCGAAGTGACCGCGTTCGCGTTCGATAAAACCGGCACTCTCACCGAAGGCAAACTCGAACTCGGCGACGTGATCCCGTTATCGGGAACATCGTTAGAGGAACTGCTGCGCATCGCGGCGAGTGCCGAGCAACAGAGCGAACACCCGCTCGCCAAGGTCATTCGCACGGCAGCGGCGGCGCGCAGAATCGCAGTCGATGTCGTCGAAAATTTCATCGCACATCCCGGTGCCGGTGTTTCCGTTACGCTCGATGGCACGGCGATACTCGTCGGAACGCGACGGCTGTTGGAAGAACGCGGCATCGTGATTTCACCCGATGCGTTCGATGCGATTTCGCGGCTCGATGCCACGGGGCAATCGTCGTTGTTCATCGCAAAGGACGGCACGATCCTCGGCGCGATCGGTGCCCGCGACACGATTCGCCCCGAAGCGGCGGGCGTCCTCGGCGAGCTTCGCGACAACGGTTTCACGTCGCTCGTGTTGCTCACGGGGGATCGCAATGCGGTGGCGAACGCGCTCGCGGCGGGGTTGCCACTGACGGAAACACACGCGGAACTGTTGCCCGAAGGCAAGGCCGAGCGAATCGCGACCGGCGCGTTTGCGTTCGTCGGCGATGGCATTAACGATGCCCCCGCGTTGGCGCGTGCCAAGGTCGGGATCGCCATCGGTGGCACCGGGTCCGATCTCGCCATCGAGGCGGGCGATATCATTATGATGGGCGATCCGCTACGCCCGCTGCCGTTCCTCGTACGGCTCTCCCGCGAGACGGTGACGATCATTCGCCAGAACATTATCTGGTTCGGTTTTGGCGTCAATTTCGTCGGCGTGCTACTCACGGGGTTCCTTTGGCCGCTGTTCGCCACCACACCCGATGCCTACGAGAAAGCCCCGCTCGTCGGCGTGCTTTACCACCAACTCGGCTCGCTCGCGGTGCTGTTGAATTCGATGCGGTTACTCGCCTTCGAGCGCAAGACTTCGCACCGCGTTCGCGATGGATACCGCAACTTCGACCGTTGGCTGAACACCGTGCATCTCGAAGATCTCTTTCATGCGATTAGCCATAATATGCGGGCGATACTCGGTACCACAGCCGTGTTGGCAATCGTCGTATGGTTGGCATCCGGGTTGACGCAGATCGAAGCGAACGAAGTCGGCGTGGTGCAGCGATTCGGTGCGGTGCGTGCAGACTTGGCACCGGGGTTGAACGTGCGTTGGCCGTGGCCGATCGAAGCGGTAACGAAGCTGAAGCCGGGCGACATTCGCCTCGTCGAAGTCGGCTTCCGACGCGTCAGCGATGAGCAAGTGCAACGATTACAACTGGCGAAAGTCGAGCAACAAAAGTTACGCCGGCCGGGGCTGCCGGGCGTGACGGACCGCGATCTTTCGTGGGCGAGTGCGCATGCCGAGGAGACGCAACGCATCACCGATGAATCGCTGATGATTACCGGCGATGGCAACCTCGTCGAGATTCTCGCAACGGTTCGCTACACGGTGTCGGACCCGCGAATGTACTTGTTCGGCACCCGCGACCCGGACGCCGTCATTCGCTCAAGTGCCGAGGCGGTGTTTCGCGAACTCGTGGCGGGGCAACCGTTCCTCGACTTGCTCACGGCGAACCGCGCGCGATTCGAACAACAGGCCGTAGTGAAAATCCATCAGCGTTTAATGGATACGACGCAATCGTCGCTCGGCGTCTCGCTCGACGGCCTGACATTGCACGATCTGCACCCGCCGCAAGAAGTCGTGGCATCGTATCACGCGGTGGCGTCGGCGATTCAGAAGCGCGATCGGCTCGTCAACGAAGCCGAGGCCGACGCGACTCGTGCAAAACGCCGCGCAGGCGATGAGGCATTGCGAACCGTTCGCCAAGCCGAGGCCGAGGGCGTGCGAAAGGTCGCCGAGGCGAGCGCGAACCGCGATGCGTTCCTCGCGTGGCACATCGCCCGCACCGAATTATCGAAAGCCGAAGAAGCCGCATTCTCGAAAGAAATCGAGACGCGCGTTACCGCAGGGCAAGATCGCGGCGCGGTGACTGCCGATGTGCAAGCGCGACGTGTGCAGATGC
>JAYSYI010000403.1:0-13055 GCA_043727665.1 Limnoglobus sp.
GGCATCTCCGCAATCGGTTCGCCGATTGGCAAAATCGCGATCGATGCCCCGTTCGAACCGCACCTGGACAAGTTCAAACGCGCGATCGAATTGTGCGAAATCTTCGGCACGCCGAACATCCGCGTGTTCAGCTACTACCCACCTGCAACGGGCACGTTCGACGGCAACTGGGAGCCATACCGCGAGGAAGTGTATCGCCGAATGCGGTTGAAAACTGAACTCGCAGCGAAGGCGGGGATCGTGCTGTTTCACGAAAATGAGCACAAGATTTTCGGCGATTCACCGGAGCGGGTTCGCGACTTGTTTAAGGCCGTCAATCATCCGAACTTACGTGCCGCACACGATAACGCGAACTGGGTGTTCTGTGGTTACGACCCGATTGCGGGCTGGGAACTCACGAAAGAATTCACCGCACACTTGCACATTAAAGACTGGAAGACGGGCGAAGAGCACGGCGTACTGCCGGGCTATGGCCACGGGCAAATTCCGTACACGATCTGGGATGCCGTGCAACGCGGCTACGATGGCTTCGCCGTGATGGAACCGCACCTCCGCGGCGGCGGCCCAACGGGCGGCGTCACCGGCGCGGACCTGTTCCCCATCGCGATCGACGCATTCCGACAAATCCTCCGCATATGCGGTGGCGCTGAGAAATATTAACTCCATGCAAACTGTCCACCTGCGGATTAATGACTCGGTTTCGAAACAGCCTACGCCGGTTCGGCTGCGGATCAGTGGGCCGAACGGCGAGACGTATTCGCCGTTCGGGCGACCGCCGATTTTCCCGATCGGCAAAGGCGAAGAACTCGGCGGGCTGGTGAAAATTGGCCGCGAGTTATTCAGCTACATCGACGGCGCGACCGAGCTTCGCTTACCCACCGGCGTGCCGATCCGGTTGCAGATTTCCAAGGGCATTGAGTATCGCCCACTCGATTTGCAAGTGACGATTAGCCCCGGCAAGATGGCACTGCGATACGAAATCGAGCGATGGACGAATCGTGAGGATATGGGTTGGATGAGTGCCGATACGCGAGTGCAATATCTGTCGCCGCACGCGGCATTGCTGGAAGCCGCTGCCGAAGATTTGGACATCGCGAACTTGCTGATTCGCCGTTACTTTCACCTTGCGAACGATGGCAACACGTACTTCACGTACCCGAACGCCACCGCATTCAGCGGGCAAACAGCATTACTGGAAAAGGGCACGGCTAGCGTGGTCGTCAACACGTTCAACGAGCATCCGTACCTCGGGAAATTGAGTCTGCTGAATTCGCACCGGCCGGTCTACCCGATCGCGTTCGGTAGCCCCGACGATAGCGATGATTGGTCGATTGTCGATTGGTGCGAGCAGTGCCACCGGAAAAACGGCCTCGTGGTTTGGGCGGATGCGTTTCGCTCCGAGGGCGGTTCGATCGGGTCGGAAGCGCTCGTTGCGGCCATCCTCGACAAGATCGACGCGATTGAGTGCGACCCGCAACCGCGTTCGCAGCCGTTCTTCCCGTGGGTGTACAAACTCTGGAATGCAGGCATTTTCCTGCCACTCGTGGGGGGCAGTGCGAAAGATTCGAACGCCACCGCACTCGGTGCGATGCGAACGTACGCGCAGATCCCGAAAGCGGACGCTCGCACGTATCCGGCTTGGGTAGAAGCCGTTCGCGCGGGTCGTACCTTCGCCACGAACGGGCCGATTATTTCGTTTGAAGTCGAACGTACCGCCGAAGACACGGTGGTGATTCGAGCCAAGGCCGAGTGTCTGACGGCGTTTTCCCGGTTCGAAATCCTGGCGAACGGCGAGACAATTGCCTCCGCAAGTAGCGAACCAGCCGATGGCCTCTTTCGCACGAAAATCGAGATCGAATATCCGTTGACGGAAACGACGTGGTTTGCGGCGCGTTGCATCGGCGGCGTGCCCGTCAGCGGCGAAGGGACGACATTCGCGCACACATCTGCCACGCTGCTAAGCCTTCAAGATCGACCATTTGCGCCACGTACCAAGGCGATGGCTGCACTGAAACCACTCGTTGACGAAGTGCGTGTGTGGGCGGAAGATCGCGGGCAGTATACCGACGAAAAATGGCGGACGCAGTTAGTCGCGTATTGCAAAACCGCGAGTCACTTCTTCGACAAAGCACTCGGGTGAAACTGTTGCGGGTCGAATTTCGGATTCAAAACGATGTCGCGAAAATAATACGTCGCTAGCAGCGAACCATCGGGCCGGAGTATCTCGGTACCGACCTGCAGCCACGTCTCGGCATCATACATCAGCGTCACTTTACCGAGTGCATCGAGTGGGTGATCCGTCGCCTTCCGCAACTCAGGTTCGTCGAGGCTGAAATTATCCAGTTCGGGGTTGTCGCACGTGCGAACGATGACGTGGCAAAGGCGATTGCCACACGCGGGCACCGTTTTCGTTCCTGCAAATGCCACTTTCAACTCACCGCGATCTCGCGATGCCGACCAAACGCGATGCGAACGGAGCGTGCCGCGATAGATGCCGAAATCGGTGATGGTGAACCGCGACGATTGTCGTGCCATCCGCCCCGTCGGGTCGGTATCGGTGTTGAGGCCGATGAACGATCGGACTTTTAACTTGCCGTTATTGTCGCCGCGGGCAAACAACGTCGCCGTTGCGAGACCCGCCCCACGCTCCCACCTCATGAGTACCGCAAATGGATCGTCGCGGAATGAGATGCGAATCACCTCTTCGGGGCCGAGTTTGCCGCCCAGGCGTTCCTGTTTTTGCATCGTGCAAGTGTAGCCACGAATCTCGCACGAATAGCGACTCAAGGATGACTGCATCATCGCAATAGGGTCGGTGCGTGCCAGAATTGCGAACTGCTCGTTCGATGGCAACGCATCGCACGTGAGAACCGATAGCACTGGCGTAGGAGTGGCCATCACCGGTTGCACCGTCGGACGGCCAACCGGTGCCACCGCCAAACAGACGGCCACCACGAATACAAACAAAATCAGCCGAACCATAACCCTGTCTCGACTGAGAATTAAGTGCAACGGTTAAATTTTATGATTTCTACCACGAATGACACGAATCACGCGAATGAAAACAATACAACTGTCGATTAAGATACGGTTTTCTTGAATTTTATTCGTGTCATTTGTGTGATTCGTGGTTAACGTCTGATTTTAATCATTTCGCCACGAAAGTAATCAATACAATTGATGATAACGATTTTACTCGAGTATCTTGTGGTGAAGGAGTTTACATGGCGGAGATTGTGTTCAGGGACGAGTCGTTTGCTATCATTGGGGCTTGTTTCGAAGTATATAACGAGATGGGCTGCGGTTTTCTGGAGGCTGTGTATCAGGAATGTCTGGAGTGCGAGTTTGCAACGCGATCCATATCGTGTTCGCCGCAGACTGAACTGCTTTTGAATTACAAAGGCCAGCCACTTAAGAAGAAATACCAACCCGACTTCATTTGCTACGACAAGATCATCGTGGAGATGAAGGCGGTGAAGGAAGTTGCGGACGAGCACCGTGCCCAGGTTCACAATTACCTGAAGGCCACTGGCTTCAAACTCGGCTTATTGATCAACTTCGGACATTACCCAAAACTACAATCGGAACGTATTGTGCGATGAGATTCATCGCGACTGCGCTTTCCGATTGTTTCCATTCGTGTCATTCGTATGATTCGTGGTCGCTTGCATTCACAAATACTATCGCGGTGGCACTGCCGATACTGGCGTGCCATTTTCGCTGCTAGTTCCTGTCACTATAGCCCTTCGCGTGGGTAGTTGCACCGTTCCTGTCTGCACGAATACGGGCTTTGGTTCTTGTAACATCACGGGATCCGTTACAGAATTCCCGGGCCACTGGCGAACTGTCGTAGGGTTTAAACTCTGGCTCGGAAGCACGCTGGTTAGCGGTAACGTTGCAGGGGCCATCTTGGGAACCATTGATGGCATCGGCGACGATGGCGTCGCGTTGAACGGCAGCGGATTCGGAGCTGTGACACCGGGGATACCCGGCATCGCTGGCAGGGTATCGACCGGCGATTGCCAAGGGTTTGTCAGCGATTGCAGAGGCAGTTCCGCAGGTTGTTCGCGTAACTTGATCGCACTGTTTCGTGCGTTGAAGTGGTCGGCGGCACGCTTCTGGACGTGTCCAGGCAGCGGCCCATCGCCGACCGAGACGTTGTTGAACCGCTGGATCGTCCCCTTCGCAAATTCCAAACCGGCAATCGACGAGTTATATTGCGCGACCGCTTGAAACTCGCTCGAAATCGCACCGGCCACATCGCGCTGAACCTGGAGGATGTTGAATAGCGTGTTCAACTCGAACGCGCCTTTTTCGACGAGGACTTTGTTTAACGCGAGCGTTTCCTGCAAGTAGATGCGTCGCTGGCGAAGGAGATCGATCTGCGATTGTTGGTTGATCACGTCGCGGACTTGTTGCGATACGACCTCCAACGATTTCCGCTCGGAATCTTGCAGTTGCGTGTAGCTGCGAACCAGGTTTAAGCGGGCTTGATGCACGGCGGCGTTCGCATCGCGGAAGCCGAGCGGCATGTCGAGCCGCAATCCGAGTTGCCAGCTGTTGAAGTTATTCTGCGCGAGGTTGGCGAAGGCATTTTGTGGAATCGGTGCCGCATTGGGACCGCGTGCGGGATCGCGGAACTCGGCGGAACCATCGAGTTCCGAGCCAATCCCTTGAATGTCGTAGCTGCTGAAGAACCGCAAATCGGGGCGACGCTGGTTCTTTTGCAAAAGAATATCGAGTTGGCGGAACTTCAAGTCGTGGCGGGCGAGAATCAGTTCGGGACGATTCGCAAGTGCCTCATTGGCAGACGAACCGAAGTTGGGAACAAACGGCGACAGCGTCGGTTCATCGACCGGCACGATCCGCATTCCATCGGAGAACGAGGTCATGCCCAGTAGGCCGCGAAGTTGCCGTTCAGAGTTCTGCACCTGATGCCGAGCCGACAACGCTTGTTGGCGGAACAAGTAATACTGTCCCAAAACCTGCGTCAGCTCTTGCCGACGCACGGCGCCGGCTTTGACCCGCGCTTCCACAATGGTGTACAAGTCAAACGACTGCGTCAGTGTGTATTCTTGTGCATAGAGGTTGTAGTAGGAAGCGTAGAGGTTCCAGTACGCGAACTCCACGTTCAACAGCAGGTTGTTCACCTGGCGATCGAATTCCGCACGCTGTTGCTCGTAGCGAATCCGCGTAATCAGAATGCCTTCGGTCGTCTGCCCGCCGCTGGGGCGCAAGCCTTGCACGAGCAAACTACCGGGGTGGCTCGTGGCGAGTTGGTTGATTTCCACACCGAACGATTGCAGAAGCGGTTGTTCGAACAGGAACTGCACCCGCGGCGTGTATTGCGTCGTCAGTTGCAACGCGAACTGTTGTTGCGCACTTGCCGTGAAGCGCCGATAATCGGTGCCGAAGGTGATACCGGCAACGCCCCCCGTAGGTAGCGGCTTTGCTAAGGTCGTCGTGAAACTCGCGGTATCCCCGTTGTTGAACGCTTGTTGGAAGTTCACGGTGGCCGTGTCGTTCTTCGACCACGTCATGCTCGTAATCCAACGCGCATCGAACTTCGACAGTGCTCGTTCGATGTCTGCCCCGACGATGGCGGGATCGAGTACGAGAACCTTGATCGTGTCCGAACCAGCGACGTTTCGCCCAGTGAATTGCGGTAAGTTATCGTTCGTGGAACCCGGATTCTGCAATCCGCCTTGCGAGCCGACGTTCCCTTGCTCGAGCGCGAGCGAGATGCACTCTTTGAGCGTCATCGGCTTGGCGGGGCGACTCGGATCGAGTACGGTGGCGGGATTTAGCCCGTTTTCGATCAGCGATGGCGCGATCGGATCGTGGGGACGCTCTTCGAGCCGTTCCAGCCCGGCTTTGGTCACGCCTTTGTAGTCGCCGGGTTCGACGAAGAGTTGCTGCTTGCAGCCCCCCGCTGACGCCCAGGCAATTACGCCGCAAAGTAGTCGTGTCGTCCACAGTTTTCGCATCATGCTCTTCGTCACGTCGCGTTCCCCCCCATCGCTGACGCCGCCCCCGTTTCGAGGGGCGTCCGAGAAAGCTATCGTCATGTTGCCTGAAAAAATCTACTGGGTTTGCTGAATATCGCGGTTGGGATGGCGGAATATCCGCGATTTGCGTCAATTTGGGCAAATCGACTCAAGTAGGGGGATGAGAGCAACGTGGAGTCTGAAGGACTATCGCAGTTCAGGCGATTGGGGTAATGAAAATTGCGGTGCGATCGCCACGACGGGCCAACCGAGCCAGCGCTTGATCGGTATCAGTTCGCCGACGTCGTTGCCTTCGATGCGGTGGCCGACATATTGCAGCAAGTAGCCGAGGAAGAACGCGGCAAGCGACCATTCCCACGCGACAAATTGCCAGAGCACGAGCGATGACATCGCGACCGGGATACCGATGAGATGTAACCCAAAGTTGACGCGGTTCTGATGCCGCAATCGCCACGCGGTCGCCATTCGTAGCAATCGCCGTGCGATCGGAAACCTCGCTTTTGCACTCGTTTCTACCATGGCAATACGTTACGCGGTATATGCGGATTCGGCCATTCTGATCGACGCCACAGTATTTGAACTTGCATTTCAAACGTTTGTTTCATATGATCGTTTGTGTTAGCCGATAGTAAACCTCAGAACGATCATGAACAACGACCACGTGACACCGGACGCGAAAGTACGGCTGATTGCCGCTGCCGAGGAAGCCTTCGCCCGGAAAGGTTTTGAGGCCGTGTCGGTGCGCGAGATATGCACGAAGGCCAACGCGAATATTGCTGCGGTGAACTACCACTTCGGTAGTAAAGATCGCCTTTACATCGAGGCCGTCAAGCACGCGCACAATTGCAGTACCGTCGGCGAGCCGTTCCCGGTCTGGCCCGATGGCACGGCACCGGCGGTCAAACTCCGCGACTTTATCCGAGTGATGGTGTCGCGGATGCACGCTCCGGTGAACCCGCATTCGCTACAGTTGATGATGCGCGAACTGGCGCACCCCACCGAAGCGGCGAAGGAAGTCGTTCGCGATTACATACAGCCGATGGCGTTTCAGCTACGCCAGATTCTCCGCGAGTTGAAGCCGAGTTGGCCCGAGGAGCGACTACTCATGTCCGGCTTCAGCGTGATGGGTCAGATACTGTACTACCGCCAGAATCGACCGGTTTCGATTCTGATCTTTGGCCTTACGCACATCGAGACGTTGACCGTGGAAGCGGTCACCGACCACGTGACGCGGTTTACGTTTGCGGCACTCGGACTGGCACACGAGGGTTCACGATGAACTGGGTGGCACTGCGGATGTTGACGGGCGACAAGACGAAATACTTCGGCATCATCTTCGGCGTCGCGTTTGCGGCTCTGCTGATGGGGCAACAAAGCGCCATCTTCTGCGGCCTGATGCGTAACACGACGGGCCAGATTCGCGACATCGAAGGTGGCGATATTTGGGTGATGGATCGCAACGTGCAGTTCGTCGATGATACCAAACCCATGTCGGAAAATAAACTTCTGCGCGTCCGCGGAGTCGAAGGCATCCAGTGGGCGGTGCGGCTTTACAAGAGCATCGCGCGGGCGAAGCTGGCCGAAGGCAATTTTCAACAGGTGATCTTGATCGGCCTCGACGATGCCTCGCTCGTCGGCGCACCGCGGCCGGACCGCATTCTCCACGGCGAACTCGGCGACTTGCGACAACCGAATGCGGTCTTTCTCGATGAATTCGGCTGGCGCTACCTCTACGGCGACGAACCTTATGCACCGGGCAAAACCCTCGAAATGAACGACAAACGTGCTGTTATCGTCGGTCTGTGTAAGTGTAATCCGACGTTCCAGACGTTCCCGATTCTGTATTGCACCTACTCGCAAGCGATCCAGTTCGTGCCGCAAGAACGCAAAACATTGAGCTTCATTTTGGCGAAAGTGAACGACGACGTGACGCCGGAAGCCGTCTGCGAACGCATCTCCACGCAGACGGGGCTGAAGGCAGAAACGAACGACCAGTTCTTTTGGTCGACGATCAAATATTACATGGAACGCACCGGTATCCCGATCAACTTCGGCATTACGGTCGCACTCGGTTTCTTCGTCGGGTGTGCGATTGCCGGGCAGACATTTTACTTGTTCACGCTCGAAAACCTCAAACAGTGGGGCAGCCTGAAGGCGATGGGCGTGAGTAACTTTCGCCTCATACGCATGATTCTGTTGCAAGCCCTCGTCGTCGGCGTCATCGGCTACGGCATCGGTATCGGCGGGGCGGCGCTTTTCGGTTACATCTTCGAACGCTTCGTGAAATCGACGCCCCCAGCGTTCTATTTCGGCTGGCAGATCATGGCGATCTCCGGTGGTGCTGTGTTCGCGATTATCCTCGTCTCCGCACTCATCAGTATGCGGCGAGTGTTGTTCCTCGAAGCCGGCGTCGTGTTCCGATAAACCCGTGGATTTCACACATGATCGCGCAACAACTGGCCGAATCGCAGTCGCAAATTTCGACCGTCGCCGACGATCGTTCGGCGGTGCGGTTGATCGGCGTCACCAAAGAGTTCGGCGTCGGCGATACGAAAGTGGCAGCACTCGCGGGGATCGATCTCGATCTGCCGTACGGCGAAATGGTGTTGCTCGTCGGGCCGTCGGGGTGCGGGAAAACGACGCTGATTTCCATCGTGGCGGGGTTACTCGACCCGACCGTGGGCGATGTCGAAGTGCTCGGGCAGCCGCTCAGCAAGATGGGCGGAAATCGCAAGGTGCGGTTCCGCGGCGACAACATCGGCTTCGTGTTCCAGCAATACAACTTGCTGCCGTCGTTGAACGCGGTCGAGAACGCCTGCGTTCCGTTGCTGATTTCCGGTTGGTCGCGCCCGAAGGCACTCAAAAAGGCCGCCGAGATGCTCGATGCGGTAGGTTTGGGTAGTCGATTGAAATCGTACCCGAATCAGCTTTCGGGCGGACAGCAACAGCGTGTCGCGATCGCGCGTTCGCTCGTTCACGAACCGCGATTGCTGGTATGCGACGAACCGACGGCCGCGCTCGATGGCACATCGGGCCGTACCGTTATGACGTTAATTAAACAGGTCGCGGTGCAAAGCGATCGGGCCGTCATCGTCGTGACGCACGATAACCGCGTCTACGATTTCGGCGACCGCATCGTGACGATGGCCGATGGCCGCATCGATTCGATCGACGCGAAACAAACAACGACGATGGCGCACGGATTTAGGGAATGAACATCGTGGCGGGTTGATCCGCCACGATACCAATGGGTGCGACCCCATCCCATGGTTCCACCATGGGCCACGTGAGCGGTCCCTTCAGGACCGAAGACCAGAATCCCGACCCTGAAGGGGTCGCTCTATCAGCCCATGGTGGAACCATGGGGCGGGGGCTCCCAGAATGACCGTCGTGGCGGATTACCGGAAAATTAACAACCGAGGTTCCCGATGATTACGCGATACGTGCTTCCGCTATTCGCCATCGTTGCATTCGTGTTTGCGGCGAAGCAAATGACGAGTGCTCAACAGAAAACCGAACCGGCGGCCCCGCCCGTCGCGCCTGCGAAGTCGCCATTTGCGAAGCAACTGGCGGGTGCGGGGATCGTCGAACCCGACACCGAAAACATCATCATCGGCACGCACCTGCCTGGCGTGATCGAACGGATTTACGTCAAAGTCGGCGACGCCGTGAAGCCTGGCCAAACGCTGTTTCGGCTCGATGATCGCCATTTACGCGCCGAACTCGACGTGCGAAATGCGAACCTCGGTAGCGCACTCGCGTCGCTCGAACGTACTAACAATTTGCCGCGTGCCGAAGAACTGCCGCCACTGCGTGCGAAAGTCGCTGAGGCCGAGGCGAACTTGCAAGACCAGAACAAAATGTACGACCGACTCCGCAAACTCAGCACGACGGTGATTTCGGACGATGAATTGTCTCGACGCGAAATGGGCGTCGAAGTCGCAAAAGCGCAACTGACGAAGGCGAAAGCCGACATCGCGCTGCAAGAATCCGGCGCGTGGAAGTTCGACCGCGTCATTGCGGGTTCGGCCGTCAAGCAGATGCAGGCGCTCGTCGAGCAGACGAAAATCGAACTGACGCGACTCACCGTGAACGCGCCGCGACTGCATTGGGACGATGCGAAAACGACTGCGACCCCTGAGCCGACCGAGTTCAAAGTGTTGCAAATCAGCGTGCGGCCCGGCGAGTACGTCAGCACGTTGCAGGGTCAACCGTTGATCGTACTGGGCCACGTCGGCAAGCTGAATGTACGTGTGGACATCGACGAAAACGACATCGGCCGCTTCCGCCCCAACCTCAACGGTTACGCACAACCGCGTGGAAATGCCACCGTAATGTTCCCGATCGAATTCGTCCGCGTCGAACCGTACGTGATCCCCAAAAAATCCCTCACCGGTGCCAGCACCGAGCGCGTCGATACGCGCGTATTGCAAGTGATCTACCGCCTCGATCTGAAAGATCGCCCCCTGTTTGTCGGCCAGCAAATGGAAGTGTTTCTCAACACCGACGAACAAAAGTGACAGAATGCAGAACGCCCACGGACGACCGTCCGTGGGAACTTCCTGCAACCACATCCTTACCACCAACAGTTTTCCGGATGTTACAGTTCAGCAACAACGGTGGTTTTGAAACTTGTAAAGTTATGGGAATAGATCCGGTGAACTCTACACGCTGAATTGGGCTTTCAATCACGAATCGTCGGAATCGAAGTGGATGGAATAATGGCAGGGGTAAACAATACATCCGCTCCGTCTTGGCCGCGAGCCATCGCCGTTATCCTTGCGTTAGGCGGGTCGTTCTGGGGTGTCTTCCTGTTGTGGGGGTTTGGTCCGGCTGCCTTGATCCCGCTCCCGTTTGGCGTTGGCTATTTGGTCACAGCCGGTTACATCGTGCGAGCGGTGTCACTCCCAAGCCTCGACGTCCGTCGAATAATCTGGGGCGCGTCGCTAATGGTTCAATGTGGATGGCTATTGTCGATCGGCTTACCCGACCTGTCTCGCACCGGGCCAGATCTGTTCTTCGTCTGGTGGGCATTTGCGAGCATCGCTTCTGCGGTTGCTATCGCCACCGAGCAGGAAGTTGTCTAGACCACACGCTTCACGCTTTTGCGCCGTACAACAATTTTAACTGCGAAATGATTCCCTCACTCGGCATCCGCAATCATGCCCCGAAAATTGACTGGTTCCCGCGAACTTCCGCAAGAGCTTGTCGCTACGCCGGCGGCGCTGCTGCCATGCCTCGAACACCTTGCGGCTTCGCCGGTGATTGCGTTCGATACGGAGTTCGTCGGCGAAGAAACGTATCGCCCCGATTTGTGTCTCGTCCAGGTGGCGACGACCGAGCGAATGTACCTCATCGATCCGCTCTCCACCGGCCCGCTCGATGAGTTTTGGAAGATTCTTGCGGACCTGAAACGCACATCAATTGTTCATGCGGGCCGCGAAGAAGTGCGGATGTGCCATCATGGGATCGGGCGGCCACTCGGCAACATGTTCGATGTGCAAATCGCTTCTGGGCTAGTCGGTTACACGTTCCCGATTGGGTATTCGAACCTCGTCAACGAACTACTCGGCGTGCGGCTCAACAAAGGCGAAACGCTGACCGACTGGCGTCGCCGCCCCCTGACTGCGGCGCAGATCGAGTATGCGTTCGACGACGTTCGCTATCTGATACCGATGTGGCGAACGCTTCAGCAACGGCTGCAAAAGCTCGACCGCGAAGACTGGGCGACCGAAGAGTTTCAGACGTTCCTCGTTCGCTCGATTTCCGACGACCCGGCCACCGAAAAATGGCGTAAGATCAAAGGCATCGGCGGACTCGGGCGGCGTGGCCTGGCGGTCGCACGCGAAGTCTATTTCTGGCGCGACGATCGTGCCGCACGCGGCAACCGGCCATCGCGGACGGTCCTTCGCGATGAACTCGTTGCCGAGATCGCACGCAACGGGCCGAACAGCATCGACGAAGTGCAATCGTTTCGCGGCGTGGCCAAAGTCGACGCTCCGGGGATTTTCGAAGCGGTGCGACACGCGAAATCGTTGCCGATGCACGAGTGTCCGGAGGTGGAAGAACGCGAGTTCGACCCGCCGCACGTGGCACTGCTTTCGAGCTTGCTCGGCGTCGTTCTCGGCGAGTGGTGTGCGCGAAATTCGATAGCGGCGAATCAGGTGGCCACGACGCAAGACCTGAAGCGGCTCGTGCGCGAACGACAGCCTGGTGTCAGTGCGGCGATCAATTCGAACCTGCGTACAGGTTGGCGTGGGCGCGTCGTTTTGCCAGAATTACAAGCGTTCCTCGATGGACACCGATCGTTGACTGTCGAAAACCCTGCTTCGGATCACCCGATCCGGGTCGTGGAAACTGGTCGCACTTAATTTCACATGGATGAACAACGATGGCGAACTCCGCACTGAAAACCGAAGTGATGCGGTTGCTGCCGCGAGTGAAAACACCCGCCCAGTACATGGGCGGCGAGTTGAACTCGATCATTAAAGATCACTCCCAAGTTCGCGGCACGCTCTGTATGTGCTTCCCCGATGCTTATACGATCGGCATGAGCCATCACGGGTTGCAGGTGCTGTATTCGATCATGAATAACGACCCGCAATGGGCCTGCGAACGTGCGTTCGCACCGTGGATGGACTTCGAAACGATCCTGCGAAAACGCCGGTTGCCGTTGTACAGTCTCGAGACATTCACGCCGTTGCACAAGTTCGACATCGTCGGTTTCAGCCTGCAATATGAGGTCTGTTACACCAACCTGTTGAACATGCTCGACCTCGGTGGCATCCCGCACTTCAGCGACGAACGCTTCGTCTCCGATCCGCTCATTATCGCGGGTGGCCCCGGTGCGCAGAACCCGGAATTGCTCGCACCGTTCGTCGATCTGTTCATCATCGGCGATGGCGAAGAATCGTTGCCGTGGGTGATGAACCGCTGGGTGGAACTCAAGGAAAAAGCGATACGCGATGGCGACAACACGTACCGCCGCCGGTTGGAGATGCTCGCCGAAGTCGTCGGCCGTACCGTCTGGGCGTACGCGCCGGTGTT
>JAYSYI010000404.1:0-4331 GCA_043727665.1 Limnoglobus sp.
CTTGCTGGTTGCAAATGGAGAAACGGCGACAGTTCGCATGATCGACGGGATGCCTGCGTTCCCCGATGAGATTCCGGATGCCACGTGGCACGAACTGCGCGTCGGCATGACGGGCGGTATGGTCAAGGTCAAGCGGCGTGTGGGGCAGCTCATTTGCGTCACGTGGGGCACTGGCGAACCGGCACTCGTGCGTTCGTGGAACCTCCTGAACTACTGTTTGACGAAGGCGACGAGTGGCACAATCCAGATGGACGCAGGGCCGATGAACGCGGGCGATTTCGCCAAAAGCGTCGGAATTCACATCGCGTCCGGTTAAATTGTGATTCGCCAAGGTTGTGAAATCGCACGGTACAACCGCTACGTTCTGCCCGACCCGCGTCAATTCTACTTGTTCGTGGAGCGTCGCATTCAACTCGGTGCGCATCGTCGTGTTACCCGGTCGATACGTCAAAGGGTGCCGAATCCCCCACGGCGTGCTGGTCCGGTTGGACTTGCCCCATCGTTGTGGATTCGTTACCTTCACGCCAGACCCGTTAGTATGGGTGGCATACGCAGGCCAGAAGGAGCCGACTGTGACCGTTACCGTGCGACAGTTGGCAACGTGGGTGGAAGGTGAAGTCGTCGGGGACGGCGAACGTGTCATCTCCAACGCCCGCCCCCTCAACGAAGCCCGTTCTGGCGACATCACATTTGTCGAAGACGAAAAGTATATGTCCGCGTGGCACGATTCCCACGCCGCCGCCGCCGTGGTGAACTCGTCGGTTCCAGTCAATGGCCGCCCGCTGATTCGCGTTCGCGATCCGCTCATGGCCTTCGCCAAGATCGTCCAGCACCTCCACGGCATCGCCCACCCGCACGCCGCGACGATCCACCCCACGGCCTGCATTCACCCGACGGTCATCATCGGTGCGGAAGCCACGGTCGGCCCCCATGCGACAATCGGCGAAGGCACGATCGTCGGCGCGCGGGCTACGATTTATGCCGGGGTGAGCATCGGTATGGAATGCCGCATCGGCGACGATGTCGCGCTGTTTCCGCACGTCGTGCTGTACGACCAAACGACCCTCGGACACCGTGTACGGATTCACGCGAATTCAGTGATCGGTGCCGACGGTTTCGGCTATCGCCATCACGATGGGCGAAACGTCAAAGTGCCGCAACTTGGCAGCGTCGAAATTGCAGACGATGTGGAAATCGGGGCGTGTACCACGATCGATCGCGGCACGTTCGGAGCCACGCGAATCGGCCTCGGTACGAAGATCGATAACCTCGTGATGATCGCGCACAATTGCCAGATCGGCAAACACAATTTGCTCGTGAGTCAGGTCGGCATCGCCGGTTCGACCACCACCGGCGATTACGTGATCATGGCGGGGCAAGTCGGCGTCGCAGACCACGTACACGTGGGGGATCGCGTGCAACTCGGTGCGCGAGCGGGGATTCACAAAGACGTACCTGCCGACTCGCGGATGCTCGGTGCTCCGGCCACGCCGGACCGCGAACAGATGCGGATTATCGTCAGTTTGGAAAAGCTACCGGAATTGCGAAAGGACATCCGAAAAATCAAGCATCACCTCGGGATGGAGGATGAATGATGCCGGATGTCGATTTGCCACCCGTCGGGTTGATCGCCTGTGCGGGTCGGTTCCCGATCTTGATCGCCGAAAAAGCCCGCGAATGCGGGATCAAAGTCGTCTGCATCGGCGTTCACGGCATGGCCGACCCGAGCCTCCGCCGCATCTGCCACGAATATCACCCGATGCGACGATTGTCGCTGGGTTTCATGATCCGTTCGTTCCAAAACGGCGGCGTCGAGCGTTGGTCGATGGCGGGTAAGTTTCACAAGCACGTTCTGTTCCGCCCCTGGCGCTGGTTGCAACTCTTGCCCGATGCGCGGATGCTGCGATACTGGTACTCGCGTCGCCGTAGCGATAACAAAGACGATTCGCTGTTGCTCGGCCTGATCGATGAATTTCGCAAGGAAGGCCTGGAGTGCGTCTCCCCGCTGGACCTCTGCCCGGAGTTGCTCGTGCGAAACGGAACGCTCACCCGCCGCGAACCGACGGCCGCCGAAATGAAAGACATCGAGTTCGGTTGGGTACTCGCGAAAAAAATGGGCGAACTCGATATCGGCCAGAGCGTAATGGTACGAGAGCGGGCGGTGATTGCCGTTGAAGCCATCGAAGGAACCGACCTCGCAATTCGCCGAGCGGGCGAACTCTGCAAGCGTGGCTTCGTCGTTGTGAAAGTCGCGAAACCGCAGCAAGATCGTCGCTTCGACGTACCGACAGTGGGTGCCACAACCATTGAGACGATGTATCAGGCGGGTGCGACGGCGCTCGGAATCGAAGCGGGGCAGACGATCTTGCTCGACGAGCCGTTTACGATCGCGCTCGCGGACCGGCACGGTATTGCGATCGCATCGATTGTACGACCTGTGGCATGAGCTTTCCGCGTGCCGTTCGGAAACTTGTTGAATCTTCGATTCAGAAACTGTTATGCGACTCGGGAATAAGCTATAACGGTAAATAGACTCATACCATCGGAGTCACCTTCGCGGACTGTTATGGGCTCGATTTCGTTCCAACTCCCGGATAGTTTGCCTGCGGGTGCGAAACCTGCGATTGAACGTGCGCGTTTTGCGGGCGGTTACGATCGCACGCCATTTCCGACACGTGCGCATACAAGCGGGCTGTTACTCAAACTCACCCGGAGCCAATGCGAGAGTGGGTTTGTCAACGTCCCGTGGCCGATCCCCGAGTATGGTTTCCCCATTACCAACACGACGACGTTGCGGGAACGTCCCGAGCCGTATCATTTGCTCGTCGAACTGGCCCGCGGGAAGTTGAATCAAGTTCGCAATCAGTTGTACGAGTGGAAGACACTCGGGCTGATCCCATCCGAAGCGGTGAACGCCGATTTGCGGGTGGCGACGAAATCGTTCATCCGTGCGGTGCTCAATCAGAAGGCTCCCGAAGCCGATGCCGATGCGACCGCGTGCCTCGAACGGTGCTATCGAATCGCCGATGCCGTCGCGCACGAATATTGCCAGGCGGCGATGGATACGCGGCTGTCGCGTGGTCGACTGCCGACACGAATGGCCTGCCGCCTCTCTCAGTTACCCGATCTAGAAACCGCTGCGTCGTTTCAGGCGACTTTCAATGCAGTGCAACTCGTCCCGAACTGGGCGCAGATCGAATCGAGTCCGTCGAACTGCGATTGGTCGAAGTTCGATGCGATGCTCGATTGGGCCGAGTCGAATGGCATTCGCACTTCGATCGGGCCGATCATCGATTTAACGGGCAAGATGCTACCCGCGTGGCTCTCGGATTCGAAAGGCGAATTCCCGAGCCTCGCCGCTTACTTCTGCGATTTCCTCGAAACGATCATCCATCGCTATCGCGACCGCGTCAAAAGCTGGACTGTCTGCACGGGATTCAATCACAGCGATCATCTCGAATTGTCAGAAGACGACCGCTTGCGGCTAGTCGTGCGGCTACTCGAATCGTCGCGTCAGGCAGACCCCGATGGCCAGTGGACAGTCGGCCTATCGGTGCCGTGGGGCGATTACCTCGAACGCGAAGAATACACCTATTCGCCGCTCGTATTTGCAGACACACTACTGCGGAGCGGGCTGCCCGTGAACGGTTTCGAGTTGGAGTATTATTGCGGAAACGACCCGCGAGCGAGCAACCTGCGCGACAGTATCGAACTGTTCCGGCTACTGGAATTGTTCGGCTTACTCGGCGTGCCACTCGATGTCATTGCGAGGCACCCAGGGCGAACCGCGGGAGTGCCGATCAATCCGGGTTCGGGTGAGATGCCGCTGTCTAGCCGATGTTGGAAGGGAACCGACAACACCGAAGCTCAGAGCGACTGGGGCGCATCCGTCGCCGCCGTAGTCCTCAGCACACCGCACATTCGCACGTTTTGCTGGGATCGTTGGCTCGACCAAACCAACGACGAACCGCACGGGTTGATCGACGCAACCGCAAAGCCAAAGCCACTTCTCGAATTGCTACGTCAACTTCGCGTCCGCTATTTGTGAGCGATTATTGTTTGCCCGACGCGCAAGCGAGGGAAGCCCACAATGCCTTGCGCGCCATCGCGGAAACGATAATAATACGATCTTATTAGTTAGGCACTGTTGACATTCATGCGAGCCAGAGCATGGTGCCGGCGAGTTGGAGCATGGCGAGAAAGTTGCATGCGGTTTTCTCGTAATGCGTCGCCACGCGTCGACAGTTCTTGAGCCGATTGAACAGACGTTCGATCTGATTCCGTTCCTTGTCGATCGCCGCATCGTACGTTCGCGGTTCCAAACTGTTGCT
>JAYSYI010000405.1:0-4325 GCA_043727665.1 Limnoglobus sp.
CCCCCGCGTACTTCGAGCAAGTTTGGGAACAAATGAGCGAGGGGAAGCTCGACGAACTTCCGCACCGTTACCTATCCGAAGTTGTGCGGCAACTGCGCGCTGCTGGTACGCATCGCTCGACGGCGGAGGTCATCGAAGGCGTGCGGCTCGCGTGCACTTTGGCCGCGCTGAACGACGGAGCTGCACCGACGCTCGCCGACTTGCAAGACGCCGCCGTCACGCTCGTCGGTCACGGCGACCGTTCGACCGTCGCGCTGGCACTCCAGCACGTCAACGTCGGCACCGCCATCGGGACACTGCCGAAGGGCGTCGTTCGTACCTCGATTCAGGAAGACTTCGACCGGCTGATGTCGCGCCTGAAACTCGAAAAATATCAGAAGGCCGTAGCCGAGGAACTGACGCTCGACCTGCGTGAAAATCGCCACGTGAAAACGCAGGAGGCGGCGTTTCTGGACCTCAACCGCTCGACGTTCTTCCATCGTTTGCGCGTGCTCGGCGTCGATTTCGCGAAGCCGTTGTCATCCGGACAACAGGCCGCCACCTGGGCCGAACGCTGGAAAGTGCAGTGGAGTCCGGAAGGCGAAATCGCTTTGGTGGAAGCCGTATTACTCGGCGAGACAGTTGAACTCGCAACCGCGTTCCGCTTCAAGCAACTCCTCGAAGCCGCCACCGGAATCGATGCCGCCTCCGATGTCGTGCGCGATGCGTGCCTCTGCGAACTCGCGAAATCGATGGACATGGCACGGGCGAAACTCCAGGAACTCGCCGCACAAAGTTCGGACCTGAAAGCGATCGCCCATGCCGCTTCGCGGCTCAGTCTCGTCACCCGCTACGGCGACGTTCGCAAGTTCGACCCTACGCCACTGTTGCCGCTAATCGACGAACTCTTCGTGCAAGGTGCGCTCGCACTCCACGCGGCGGCGGCATGCGACAATCAGGCGGCGAAACAGTTGGTCGTAGCCATCGACGAGTTGAACCGGATCAGCCTCGAACATCACGAGCGCGTCGATGGCGAACTCTGGATCGAACGGCTGCGGAAACTCTCCGATGCCGACGACCGCAACCCGCTGCTATCGGGTTACGCCTGTGCAGTGTTGCTCGAACGTGGCCTGATGGCGACCGAAGATCTGGCCCGCGAAGTCTCGCGCCGGTTATCGCCCGGCATCCCCGCCGACCTCGGGGCCGGTTGGTTCGAGGGGCTTTCGATGCGGAACCGCGGCGCGTTACTCGCCCGCCAACCGCTCTGGCAAGAACTGGCCGGCTACGTGCAATCGCTGGACGACGACCAGTTCAAGCGCGCGATCGTCTTCCTGCGAAGGGCGTTCGGTAGCTTCGCCCCGCACCAGAAACGGCAGATCTGCGAGAATCTCGCCGAGCATTGGGGCGTCGATGCCGATGCCGCAAAAGAAGCCCTCGCAAACCCGCTGACCGAAGTCGAGGAGCAAACGCTCACCGACCTGAACGAATTCAACTTCGACGACATTTAACATGCAAAAAACAACCGATCCCGAGCAACTTCGCCGTTGGCGGTTGATCCTCGGCAAAGATTCGCAAGCGTCGCTCGACAACATGGGCGGTTGCTCGCTCGGTGGCGGCGACTCTGAAATGGATTCCGCACTTGCCGCGATTTACGATGACATTCCCGAAGACGACGACTCGCCCAAACAGCGATCTGCCGGGTTGGGTGCATCCGCGCCGCGACTCGCGAAATGGCTCGGCGACATTCGCACGTACTTCAAGGAAGATGTCGTTTCCGTCATTCAGACCGATGCGATCGAACGAAAGGGCCTCACGCAATTACTGTTCGAGCCAGAGACACTGAAGAGCGTACAGCCGAACATTCAACTCGTCGGCGTGCTGATGTCGCTGAGGGGCCGCATACCGGAACGGACCAAAGAGACCGCCCGCATCGTGGTGTCGGCCGTCGTCGAGGAAGTCAAAAAGAAACTCGAACAACGGCTGCGGCAGGCGATCATGGGGGCGCTCAATCGCAAAGAGCATTCGCCAATTCCGAGCGCATCCGCGATCGACTGGAAGTGGACGATCGGCCGCAATTTGAAGAACTACAACCCCGAACTCGGCACGATCATTCCGGAGCGGGTTTATTTCTACAGCAGGGCGCAACGCTCGAACACGTGGACGGTCATCGTCGATATCGACCAAAGCGGCTCAATGGCGGACTCCGTGGTTTACGGCGCAATCTGCGGTTCGATTTTCGCCAGCCTGCCCGCGCTCGATACGCACGTGATCGCGTTTGATACCGAAGTCGTGGATCTCACCGAAAAGTGCGGTACGGACCCCGTCGATATGCTGTTTGGAATTCAACTCGGCGGCGGCACAGATATCAACAAATCGGTGGCCTACTGCGAGAAGTTCATCACCGATCCGAAGAAGACGCTATTTATCATGATTACCGACCTTTACGAAGGCGGCAACGAGGCACAACTCGTGCGCCGACTCGGCGAGATGGCGGCATCCGGGGTGCGTGCCATGTGCTTGCTCGCGCTTTCGGACAACGGCGCACCGAGCTACGACGAAAACCTCGCCCGCAAGCTCGCCGCACTCGGCATCCCCTGTTTCGCCTGTACGCCACAACGCCTGCCCGACCTCGTCGAAGGCGCATTACGCGGGGCCGACCTCACGCGGCTCGCCACGAAGACCGCACCCGCGAAGTGAACGATGAGCGACCGAATCGTATCGGACTGTTCCACTTGCAATATAATCCACTCTCTGGGTTACCGAGAACATTCCGCCGGAAGTGCCGATGAAGATTGTGAATTATCCTCACCCCGCGTTGCGCGTGAAGTGCAAGCCCGTTACGAGCATCGATAAAGACGTTCAGTTGGCGGCGGGGCAGATGCTTGAACTGATGTACCGGCACGAGGGACTCGGCTTGGCTGCGCCGCAAGTTGCCCTCGATTATCAGATGATTGTGATCAATTTTGCCGGGAAGGCCGCCGCGAAGGAAATGGAACTCGTGGCGATCAACCCGGTCATCGTCGAGCAAAAAGGCATCGACAAAGACCGCGAAGGCTGCCTCAGTTTTCCGGGGTTGTATCAGGACATTCGCCGCGCGAAAACGGTCAAGGTGCAATACTATTCGCTCGATGGCCAACTCAAGGAAATGATCTGCTCGGGGCTATCCGCCCGCATTTGGCAGCACGAAATCGACCACCTGCACGGCACCGTGTTCATCGACAAAATGGGCCTGCTCGCGAAGGTGAGTTCGAAGCGGTACATCGAAGATTTCATCGCCGACTTCGACGACGATAAGAAAAATGGACTGTACCCGGACCTCGAAGCCCGCCTCTAAAGTTCGAGGATTTCACCGAATGAAAATCGTCATGATGGGCACCGGCACGTTCGCGGAGCCGACGTTTGCGGCGCTGATCGCTGCCGGGGAAAATGTGGTCGGCCTCGTCACGCAACCGGACCGCGAAACAGGTCGGCGTACCGGCGCGTCGCGGCAAGTCGGCGAGGGCATGGCGACCATCGCGGCCGCGCACGGCATCCCCGTCATTCAGCCCGCGAACCTCAATTCGCCGGATGGCCTCGTCGAACTTCAGGCACTCGCGCCCGATCTCGTTGTGGTCGCAGCATACGGCCAGATTCTGAAGCCCGATGTGATTGCCACGCCGCCACTCGGGATGATTAACGTTCATGCGTCGTTGTTGCCAAAATATCGCGGCGCGGCCCCCGTGGCGTACGCCATCTGGAAGGGCGAAACGCAAAGTGGCGTGACGATCATTCGCATCACGCCGGGGCTCGATTCGGGTGCGATGCTGGCGCAGGAATCGCTGAAAATTCAACTGCACGAAACCGCAGGCGAACTCGAAACGCGACTCGCACCCCTCGGCGCAAAGTTGTGCCTGAGTGTGGTGCAACAACTGAAACTCGGTCCCGTAACGGGAACGGCACAAGATGCCACACTCGTGACGAAAGCGCCGAAGCTGACGAAGGAAATGGGCGCAATCGACTGGACGAAATCCACCGACGAAATCGCGTGCCACATTCGCGCGATGCAACCGTGGCCGACGGCATACACCTTCTTTCACCGACGCGGTAAAGAGCCGATGCGCGTCATGATCTGCGATACGGTACCCTTCCCGATTCGCTCCATTCCAGACGCACCGCCAGGTACGATCTTCACCGACGACAAGTTTCCGAAATCGTTATTCGTGCTATGTGGACAAGCGACCAGTGTGCTGGAAGTTCTCGCTCTGCAACCCGCCGGCAAGAAGCGCCAGACGACCTCCGAGTTCCTGCGTGGCTACCCCATCCAGGACGGCTACCGTTTCGGCCCCGAAGTGGCGTGATATACTCGG
>JAYSYI010000406.1:0-4323 GCA_043727665.1 Limnoglobus sp.
GAAAACCGCGATGTCGTTTGCAAAGTGAAGGCCGGTTCGAAGGGTACATTTTCCAGCACGATCAAGTGGGTGATCGACGACGGCACCATGGTCTCGAAGGGGCAACTCCTCCTCGAACTCGACGACTCGGCACTTCAGGAAAACTTCAAACAACAATCGATCGTCGTCGAGAAAGCCCACGCCGAGTGGGTGAAAGCGGACGAGGATCTCACGATCACGAACAAGCAAAACGAGTCCGATATTGCGCTCGCCGTCGCCGCACTCAAAGTCGCCGAGTTGGACCTCGATAAGTTCACCGGCTATCGCCTCGAAGAAGCACTCAACCCGTACGGCGCGATTTTCGGCGCGGCCGCCACACTCGCCGAACGCGGCGAGTATCGCCAGCGATTCGACGATGTTTCCGGACGATTGAAGCAAGCGGAGTCCGACCTCGAAGCCTATCGCGAACGATCCGCCTGGGCCGAACGCTCGGTGAAACTCGGCTACCTCACGCCCAGCCAATCGAAAGTCGAACAAACGAAGCTCAGCGGGGCCAACGACACGCTCGGCAAGCTCCAAAAGGAAAAGTACATCCTCGAAACCTTCATCCGCGAGAAGGAGTTTACCGACCTGCGCTCGAAGCTCGAAGTGTCGCGAATCGGGTCCGACAAAGCGACGCGGCAGGCGCGCTCGAAAGAGATCCAAGCCGAGTCCGAACGCAAAACGAAGCTGTCGATTTTTACGCGCGAACAAGAACGACTCAACGAGATCGAAGACCAGATCGGCGAGTGCAAAATCTACTCCCCGCAAGATGGCATGGTCGTGTACATCAAGCCCGAATCGAGCCGCTTCGGCGGCAACCAACAAGGGCTGATCGCGCAGGGCGAACAGGTGAAAGAAGGCCAAAAGATGATGCGCATCCCGGACCTTCGCCGAATGCAAGTCAACACGCGGGTTCACGAAGCGCTCGTCTCGCGCATCCGTGGCGACGAACGCATTTCCACCGGAATGTACGAATCGTTGCGGGCCGGAATGCTGACGAGCATCCACCCGTTCGCACGCTTAATGAGCCAATCGGAACACTCGCTGTCCGTCGTCCGCGAAAGCGTTCGCGACAAAGAATATCGCATCGCCAGCCAGGGCCAACGTGCCACAGTACGAGTCGATGCGTACCCGGATCGCGTCTTCAGTGGTCGCGTTCGCAGTGTCGCCGCCGTCGCCAGCCAAGCCGATTTTTTCTCCAGCGATGTCAAGGTCTATCAGACGCTCGTTCTCATCGAAGAATCGGTTGAAGGGCTGAAGCCTGACATGAACTCCGAAGTCACGATCCACGTTGAAGATGCAACGGAAACGGTACTGGCGATCCCGCTTCAAGCCGTGATCGGCGGCGCAGAAGCCGGGCCGAAACGCAAAGTATTCGTTGCCACCGTAACGGGCCACGAAGAACGCGAAGTCGTACTCGGCAAGTTCAACGACAAGATGATCGAAGTCGTGCGCGGCCTAAACGAAGGCGACGAAGTCGTACTAAACCCGCGCGTGCTCCTCGGCGAGAACAAAACGAAAACCCGCGACGACACCAGCAGCGGCAAGCCCGCACCAACCGAAGGCGGCGACAAAAAGGGCGGTAAAAAAGGCGGCGGCAACGGCGCAAAGGGTAAAGCCCCCGTTGCGTAAAATCGCAACAGGCATCAGTTGGAGAAGCAGAGGATTCGCGATGTGGAAATCCGGATCGACTCGCAGTTCTCGCAGAGTAAGAGATGTGGTATAAGATGGTATGAGTTGGACTCTTGAGGCAAACTTTGCGGAAACGACCATGAACGCCGTACTCACGCATTCTGTTGCAGGCGCGCAGCAAGTGATGACCTTGCCGCTGCCATCGCCGACCGATTTTCTGAAGGGTGTGCCAGAGGCGTTCCGCGACGCATTGTTGTGCGAACTGCTCAGAATGAAAACGCTAGCCGAACCAGAATGTGCGGTTTTCCCCGTCGTCGATACAAATGGCCAACCGTTCGGTTTGTTTCTGCATTCCGAATCCGCGACAGCCGCCGATGCGATGTATGCACAACTCGATTCCGTTACGCGAACCCACATGATGAAGCCGTACGTCGATCTCGATTGGAACGACTGCTTGACGGATGAGCAACTCGATACGCTCACTCGGGAGCCGAGTCTGCAACGGCAATGATGTAGATCTGCATCGTCCGGCCGCGATCCGACAACTTGCGAACGAAGTGTACCCAGACACTCGAAGTGAAACGGGCCACATATCGCGGTGGATCCATCTTTGAGCAGAAGACACACTCTGGCGGTTGGCCATCATATTTCCGAAACCACTCGCACATCGCATCCCGCATCAGATCATACATTTTCGGGTCGTACGGCGGCTGAGAAATAAGCAGCCTGCGCCACGCCGCAAATGATGGCAGCGCCATTCGATGGAATTTAACGAGTATCTTCATCCAATCCTCCAGAATCAGCACCTGACATTTCCTTACCCTACCCTGACCCGAGTTTATGTGTAACGCCAACTGCTGTAAATTTTTCAATTTGCTGTAGATTTGTAATCTGCCCGATTCGCACGCAATTGCTGTGGATTTTTTGGGCACTCTCCGCTATCATTCCCCTTGTCACCCGAATTGTGTGGCGGCGTCCCTGCGGCTTCCTCTCCCGGAAGCGTGTTTGATGCCCAAGAATGAGTCAGTGGAAGCATCGAATCTGAACGGCGAGCCGCTGTCACCCGATATCATCGGGTCGGCTCCCGCGTTGCTCAGCGTCTACCGCCTCGTGCGGTTGGCGGCTCCGCGCGGTGCCACGATCTTGCTCATCGGCGAGACGGGCACCGGCAAGGAAGTCATCGCCAAGGCGATCCACAAACATAGCAAGCGCGCGGATGGTCCGTACATCCGCGTCAACTGTGGGGCACTTCACGAAAACCTGCTCGAAAGCGAACTGTTCGGGCACATCAAAGGTGCGTTCACCGGTGCGGTCGAAAACAAAACCGGGCGGTTCGAAGCCGCGCATGGCGGCACTATCTTCCTCGATGAAATCAACAGCATGACACCGAAGCTTCAGGTGAAGCTACTACGTGTGTTGCAGGAACGCGAGTTCGAGCGCGTCGGCGAAAGCAAGACGATCAAGGTCGATGTCCGCGTCATTGCCGCCACGAATGCGGCACTCGAAGATCTCGTCGAACAGGGTCACTTTCGCGAAGACCTTTACTATCGGTTGAACGTCATCCCGGTCACGCTGCCGTCGTTGCGCGAGCGCCGTGAAGACATCGAACCGCTCGCCCGTTTCTTCATCAAACGCTACGCGGAGCAAAACAAGTTAGTGCCGGTGCCGGCGCTAACGAAGGAAGTCGTGGCCGCGCTGCTGTCGCACGATTGGCCGGGAAACGTCCGCGAATTGGAGAACACAATCGAGCGGTTGATTGTGCTTTCGGACAACGGCTATTTATCGGCGGAACATTTACGCCTGGATCGGCCGCGCGTGATACTCCGTTCGGCAAAAGGCACCGCAGGCGGTACCGATGTCCCGAGCTTGATTCGTGCCGTCGTCCGGGCCGGTGTGCAATCGCCGTTACCGCAAGGCACGAAACTCTACGACTTCCTCGTGGGCGGAGTGGAACGCGAACTGATATCGCAAGTGATGCGAATGTGCGGCGGCGTGAAAATCACCGCGGCGGATCGCCTCGGTATCAACCGCAACACGCTGCACAAAAAGATCGAAGAGATCGAGCGAGTCGAGCCACTCGATCCACCAACCGAGAGCGTCGAACCGGCGGCGTGATGTGGCACTTCCATCCTTTTTCATTGCACGCGCAAGGCGGGTTGGCGACACTGTACTCGTAAGGCTTCTCTTCCCTTCGGAGTGATACGATGTTACGCACGTTCCGATGGCTCACTTGCGGCGCGTTCGTTTTTGCGGTTGCAGTCGCGCCGGCGGCACCAGTGCCCGTCGATGTGCCGAAGCCGAACGCGAAACCGAAACTCTTGGCAACGCTCGAAACGAAAACGCTTGCGTGGTCGGTGGCGTTCTCGCCCGATGGCAAAACGCTGGTGTCGGCGGGTGGCGGCTATAACGGCCAACTCGGCGAAATGAAACTGTGGGATGTGAAAACCCACAAGGAACTGTATGCCGTCGAGGGCGAGAAATCGATTCGCTGGGCGGTGTTTTCGCCCGATGGTACGACCATCGCCACGGCGGAACACGACAACACCGCGAACCTGCGCGATGCCACGACAGGCAAGGTGATCCGCTCGTTCAAGGGGCATTCTTCGGGCCTCGATACCGTCGTGTTTTCGCCCAATAGCAAGACGATTGTTACATCGTGCTGGGACAAGA
>JAYSYI010000407.1:0-4320 GCA_043727665.1 Limnoglobus sp.
TTCATGGACGGAGAATATCCCGGACGTGCCAGCAAACGCAAGGGGAACTCGAATCGTATAGAATGCAATTGTCTGAAATTCGACCAAGAGCACAGGGGCGAACGATGGATCCGACACACGCACTCGCGGCCAGCCGCACTTGGCCACCCGATCAGCGGTTAGCCTTTGCATTGAATCTATGGGACGAGTTAATCGTTTCTGGCTGGCAACCCGAACCCGATGACGAACTCGCGTCGGAGCTCGATGCACGTTTGGCTGCCCATGAATTGAACCCGACCGACGTAAGAACATCCGAGCAAATCCGCGAGCGATTCCGGAGAAGCTTTTGGTTAACTTGTCAAGCACACTGAATCGACGCATATCTGTTTGAAGTGCGTTCGATGTAGTTACTTTGCCGCCTTCTTCTTGCCTTTTTTCTTGCCCTTCTTCTTGTTCGCTTTCTTGCCAACCTTTTTGGCTTTGGTCGCTTTCTGCGCTTCGGTCACGAATCCCTTGAAAGCCTCGAACTCCTTTAAGTCGAGTTTGTTGTCCTTGTTCACGTCCAACTTGGCGAACAGTGCGGCAATGTCCGGCTGTTGGTTTTTGTTGGCGTTCTTTTTCTTTTTGTCGGCCGCCGATGCGACGGAGGCCAACCCGAGACACAGGAGCGCAGCGATCAAGCGAGTCATAGCAGCTTCTCGAAACAAGGTGAGAGATTTTATCGGCACATACAGGTAAACCCACGACCGCATCGCCGGTTCCGCTCGTGCTGCCAAGCTTCGCGAACTCGGCATCAATCCAGACGATCTTCTGCGGCCAACCGGGTGATCACTTTAACGAATTTGCGGAAAGTGGCGCATAAATTGCAACGCATACATTTTAGCGAGTCGAATTCTTCGGCTCGCACGAATCACTTTCGGAGCATCACGATGCGTAATTTGTATCTGCCCTTCCTCGGTCTGGCGCTGTCGCTGTCGGCGTTTAGCCCCAGTTTCGCGGCCGACGACAAACATCATGCGGCCTACGAAGCGTGTGCGAAGGCATGCAACGAATGCCAACGTGCGTGCGACATGTGTACGACGCACTGTGCCACGATGGTGGCCGACGGCAAGAAAGAGCATTTGGTCACGCTCAAAGAGTGCCAAGACTGTGCGACCTGTTGCTCGGCCTGCGCCCAGATTTGTGCGCGGAGCGGGCCACAAACTGCTTTAATGTGCGAGTGCTGTGCAAAATGCTGCGACCAGTGCGCGAAAGCGTGCGAGAAGTTCCCCGACGACAAGCACATGAAGATGTGTTCCGAGGAATGCCGCAAGTGCCAGAAAGCCTGTGAAGGCATGGTCAAGCACGCCGCCAGCTAACACGTCGGAAGCGACCTTCCCGTTCGTATGCAAGCGAACGCACAACCGGCATTTATGCCGGTTGTTTGCGTCTTGCGAGTTCCTTCGTCACTTCGGCGAGCGTTTGCGTATTGAACACGTCGGCCTTTGTCAGCCAACCGCGCCGCGCCACGTTGATGCCGTAGATATACAAACCGAGTTCGTCGGGCGCATGCGCATCGGGGTTAATCACGAGCGGGATGCCGAGCGCCTTCGCGCGTTTCACGTACGGCCAATCGAGATCGAGCCGATCCGGTTGCGCATTAATCTCGATCATCTTGCCGTACTTCGCCGCCGTCTGTAGGACGTGTTCGAGGTTCACTTTGTAACCCTCGCGTCGAAGTAACAATCGCCCCGTTGCGTGCCCCAACATCGTCGTGGCGGGATGCGCAAGTGCCTTGCAGATGCGCTTCGTTTGTGCCTCTTCGCTGAGGTTGAAGAAGCTATGTACGCTAATCACCACGTAGTCAAAACCGGCGAGTAATTCGTCGTCGAAATCGAGGCGGCCATCTTCGAGGATGTCGACTTCGGTGCCCTTCAGAATCTTCACGCCCTTCAACTTCGCATTGACTTCGTCGATCTCCGCCCACTGCTCTCGCACGCGCTCGGGGGTCAGCCCGTTCGCCACGGTGAGCGACTGCGAGTGATCGCCGACGCCGAAGTATTGCAGCCCGAGTTTCTTCGCGGCCAGTGCCATCTGTTCGAGAGTCGCCGTGCCATCACTGTAAAGCGTGTGGTTGTGGAACACGCCGCGAATCTGCTCGTTGACGATGAGATCGGGGATCGCATTATCGGCGGCGAGATCGACTTCGCCCGTGTCTTCGCGCATCTCTGGCGGGATAAACGCGAGGCCAAGTTCCTTGTAAATTGCGGCTTCCGTTAGCAGGCCCATCGGCGGATTCGTGCCGCTGAGCGCGTACTCGTTCAACGACCAACCGCGTTCGATCGCCCGTTGCCGTAGCCGCACGTTGTGGTCCTTGCTCCCCGTAAAATGCAGCACCGCGAAAGGGAATTGTTCCTCGGTGACGACGCGCAAATCGGCATTGAGCACGACCTTCTCGTGGCCGTATTTCAACTCCGCAACCACGCTCGATTTCGTCGCGCCTTTGCCGACGATCTGGATCACCTCGGGTAGCGTCGTGAACGCCTCCATGATCGCGGCAGCATCGGCACTGCTGACGACAATGTCGATGTCCTTCGCCGTTTCCCGCTTGCGGCGAAGGCTCCCGCAGAGTTCCGCGCGCACGACACCGGGAAACGCTGAGATGCGAGCCAGCAGCGCAGTGCCGAGCGCAAACGCCTTGTCGAAGCGCACGCGGTTGCCGACGGTACCGAGGAACGCGATACCTTCGAGGATCTTCTGCTGCGTCTTTTCGCCGAAGCCTTTGAGTTCCGCAACGGTCCCCGCTTCGCACTCGGTTTTGAGTTTCTCGATCGTCTCGATCTTCAACAGGTCGTGAAGGAGCTTGAGCTTTTTCGGGCCGATGCCGGGTAGCTTGAGCATCTGCAACAGGCCTGGCGGCACCGATTCGCGAAGCTCCTCGAGGTACGGCAACCGGCCCGTTGACACGAGTGTGGTAATTTTCAATTGCAGCGCATCGCCGATGCCGCGAATGTCGCCGAGCGTTTTGTCGGCAACGATCTGTTTGAGATCGCCTTCGAGTTGGGAGATCGTGCGCGACGCATTATGGTACGCCCGGCACTTGAAATCGTTCTCGCCCTTCAGCGCGAGCAGCGTGCCAATTTCATCGAGCACGGCCGCCACTTCGTCTTTCGTCATCGGTACTTCCCCCAAATGCAACGACTGCGGGTCGCCCCATGATGGTATGTTAGCGGAAGTATTTGCTAACTCGAAAGAAACGGAGCCAAGTAGCCATGGCGGTCTTCGAGACGCGACGTGATATGCCACAACACCAATGGGTGCAGCACTAACCCATGGTACCACCATGGGCTATGTGAGCGGTCACTTCAGGACCGAAAAACAGAACCCGACACTGAAGGTGTCGCTCACTTGGCCCATGGTAAAACCATGGGACAGCAGCTTCGACCAAAAAAGAAACGCCTCGGATAAATCCGAGGCGTCGGTCCAGAGATGCTATCTTTGGAGGGGTATGTTTTAAATCATAACCTTGCTTGTGGATTTGTCAAGAAGCGATGAGTTGGCGAGCACTCGGACGATCCGCTGACACTGGGGCGCGGAGATGGCTCAAGGGCACGGTGGCCACCGCCACAGTTCGGCCAGTCATGTCGAAAAATTCCACACTGTAACCGACCTCCTTGCCAGGGACATCGTGGCGTTCGACTAACGTTCCGACATCGCCAGCACACAAGCCACTTTCTGGTAGGTCCAAAGTGAGAATCACGTCTTGGTAGAGTTCAAAGTTCATCACGTTACTCCGGGTACCTTGTAATCAAGCGTGGAAAGTCCGTATCGGTGTCGATTTGCCAAATGCTGCGAAATAGGACTTGACCACCGTCCGAATCGGGTAGCATGGCAACAATTTCAAATCGTTTCCCGTATTCGGAATCTGTTTCGTAATCGACCTCGGCAGTAAGGTGGTAGATCCGCAAATCGGTTTCCAGCTGCTGCCAATACTCTTCAGTATATCCCATCGAGAGGAGCAACTTGGCTTTCGATGCTCCTCGTTTGTGAAATGGGTTCAATAAATAGTCGCACAGTTTATCCTTGGCTATGACCGCTTCGCTAGCGTTGGGAATCTTCATTTCTCACTCGCAATCGTTTCCAACCGATACTCAAACGGGTTCGAGACGATCTCGAACCCGTTTTTTCGTTGACATTTCTTAGGCAACTAAGCCGCGTGTGCGCGCATGGGTACGGCACGCGATGGTGTGTGCAGGATGATTTCCATGCCGTTGACGATGCGGTCGCCGCCGCGACCATCGACCAAGTTTCTTGCACATCGCGACATTGTGAGGCGTTCCATCGGGTCGTCGAGGAGGATGC
>JAYSYI010000408.1:0-4320 GCA_043727665.1 Limnoglobus sp.
CAATAGCGATCCGACCTTGAGCAACGTCAGCACCAGTTGCAACCTGCCACCGATCCGCGTACCGCGAATGTTCACTACCGTCAGCGTGGCAATCGTGAAGAGGGTCGCGAGCACCCTCGGCCAACGTTCGAACGTGACATCGACCGTTTGCACCAGCAAGTCGTTCAGCGATTCGACGAACATGACCGCGAGCACGCCGATACTCGATGTGCGGATGATTCCAAAATCGACCCAGCCCCACAAGAACCCCGCCCATCGCCCGTAACTATCGCGCAGAAACGCATAGTTCCCGCCCGCTTTCGGAATGCGAACCGCCACCTCGGCAATCGTCAGTGCGCCGAACAACGCAAGCAAACCACCGAGCACCCAGACCGAGAGCGCAAGGCCAAACTCGGGGCAATCGATTGCCACATTTCTCGCCTTCTTGAACACCCCCGAGCCAATGACAGTGCCCACCACCACCGCCGCCGCCATCCACGGCCCAAGAACGCGAGGCAATTTCGAAGTCATGAAGACGTCCCGTTAACGAGCAGGAATCACCGAGAGGTTCGCACAAGGATAGCAGGAGAGCGTCGGGAAGTATATGTGCCTAACAGTGATTGCAACAGCGAAATCGGAATCGATGTTTCGCCGCGCCGCTAGGCTTTGTTTAGCGAAACGCGTGCGTGAACTATCGCAAATATCGAGCAATTGTCCGAAACATAACTATTAAATATGTTCTAATTACAACAATACTATCGCAAACAGACGAGTGAACGCCGATCAAAATTGGGCATTTTGAGACGTAAAAACACCCGAAAAACCGGTTTTGGAGCCTCCGTAATTGTGACTTGCGTCGATTATGAGAGTCTATTTTGCTAGAAGAACGTTTATGTTAAATAGCGAATCGACGGCATCCATGTACGTTTTGAGCTTCGACATCGAAGAGCATTACCGGATCGAAGCGGCCGCGAATATCGAATGTTCGCCAGAAAGGAAACTCGATTACGCCAATCGCATGGAGCGTTCGACCCGCGCAATCCTCGAGCGTTTGGCCGCAGCGAATGCGAAAGCCACGTTCTATGTCGTCGGCCAGATTGCGGAGACGCACCCGCAACTCGTTCGCGATATTGCCAGTGCGGGCCACGAGATCGGCACGCATAGCTACGACCATCAGCGCGTGCATCGCTTCACCCCGCAGACGTTTGCGGCCGACCTGCGAAAGAGTAAAGCGGTTTTGGAGCAAACATCGGGCGTAGAAGTGTACGGTTATCGCGCACCGACGTTCAGCGTCGTCCGGCAGACTGCGTGGGCCATCGATGTGATTGCCGAATGCGGCCTGAGCTACGATTCGTCGATCTTCCCCGTTCGCCACGACCGCTACGGCATTCCCGATGCCCCACGAACGCCATTTATCGCGGTTGGCAAGACATCGGAGATACTCGAACTGCCACTCGCCACATGGCGAATCGCGGGCCAGAACCTGCCCATAGCAGGTGGCGGGTATTTCCGGCTGTTCCCACTAATGATTATGAAAGCAGGGTTGTCGCAGTTGCGGCGTACAACGAAGCCCGCGATGGGGATGACGTACTTCCACCCGTGGGAATTCGATGGGGATCAACCGAAACTCCCACTGAAGACGCTATCGAAATGGCGCACTTACGTGGGAATTCGCAAGAGTTTCCGCCGACTCGATCACCTCTTGCAACGCTATCCGTTTCGCCGGGCCATCGACATCGTTCGCGACCTCGAACCGCAACGCTGCACGTTGCCGCGGTTCACGATTTAGGCATACGGCGACGGCGGACGTTGTAACCCATCGCTGCGGCGAGTCCAATTGCGGCCGAAATCAGCGTCGTCGGTTCGGGCACCACTTGCGGGCGCACAATCGGTGGCACGGGACACGCGCACGGTGGTGGTACTACGGGTGGCACGAATGGCGGCGGTGGCACGGGCGGGATCACCGGCGGTGGGGGCACGATTGGCGGAACCACCGGTGGTACCACGGGCGGGACAACGATGGGTGGCACTACGGGTGGCACGACAATCGGCGGCGTGACCGTTGGCGGTAATGTTGTGACTTTGGTCACGGTGGGCGGGATCGGCGGGAAGAACCCTTCGGCGTTCTGCGTGCAGATCGTAAACGCCGCAACTCCGAGTACCCCAACGGGTAACGCGGTTCGCAAAATGCTGTTCCATTCGATGACCATTGATCGACCTCCGATTCTAACCGTCGTGCATCTGTGTGCTGTTAGATTCGGTTGTCTGGCTTTCGCGGCTTGAAGAAATGATCCGGTTTACGCGGAATACGCCGTTTCGCAGGCTTATGATGCTGCTCCAGTGTGAAGCGAATCACACGTCAAACTACCCGACCGTCACGACCGCACCTTTCCGCGAACGAATTACCGCAAGTCCGCAATCGCAACTCCGTATCGCCTGCATTTGACGCCGAAACAAAGAAAGGACGCGATATGTCAGGCAGTTATCCATCGCGCCGGGGTCAGGAGGACCACACCATGCGTCGCTTGTTGGCAACCGGAGTCGGGCTGAGTTTCGCCTTGACGACCGCCAACGCGGTCGCCCAATCGTTTGGGGCGGCAACACCACAACTATTACCCGCCAGTCCACTTGCTTCGAAGCCTGCCACGCGGATTCTAGCCGTGCGCCCTCTGGAAGAGGCTCCTTCCAATGCACGCGGCCAAACACCCGCACCGATGCCAATGCCAATGCCCGCACCGGTAATTGGAGCACCAGGGCAAGGCCTACCAATGCCGAGGCCGTTCGGCAAAGGTCCGACGGTTTCGGAAGTGCCCGGCGCGACCGCACCGGGTGCGATGATCCCCGGCCAAACGTACCCTTACACGCCATCCGCACCGATGTCGTATCCGCAAGGTTATCCTCAAGGTGGCGTGACGCTCGGGCCAGCGATCCCCGTGGACGGTGGAGCGATGCCAACGATGGTTTCACCCGATCAGGGGCGCTACGTGCCGCCTGCACTCGATGCGCCATTATTTGGCGGCAGCTACGCCGAAGTACCGGGTGGCCCGGGGTTGTTTGGCGCATGTGCGACAAACGCGGGTTGCGACCCGGAACGCTGGTGGTCTTCGGCAGAGTACCTGATGTGGTGGACGAAGAGCGCGCAGTTCCCTGCGTTACTCACAACGAGTTCGCCTTCTTTTAACGGCATTCTGGGTACGGGTGACACGCGAACCCTCGTTGGAAATGGCTCGTTCGGCCAAACGCTTCACAGCGGGGGCCGGTTTGGGTTGGGCCGCTGGTTCGGCAACGATCAACGCTGGGCACTCGATGGTAGCGTGTTCTTCCTTGGCCGTAACGGTAACGAATTTGCTGCGAACTCGGATCAGTATCCGCTGCTCGCTCGCCCGTTCAACAACGCGAACCAGAACATTCCGTTCTCGGAAATCGTGTCCGCGAATGGACTGGCGCGGGGCGGTGCCAGCGTGCAGTTCGAGAACTCGGTTTGGGGTGCGGATGTCAACTTGCGCCGTCGCTTGGCGGGTAGCAGTTGTTCGCGGTTGGACGTCATCGGGGGCTTCCAGTACCTCAGCGTGAGCGAAGAACTGCGCATCAACGAGTTCTTCTCGCGCACGCCGGATTCGCCACGTTCGATTGGCGTTCCCACGGCGATTGCTGGCATTGTCACAGATCGTTTCCGCACGGAAAACGAGTTCTACGGTGCCACCCTCGGCCTGCAAGGCGAGGTGCGACGCGGACGTTGGTTCACGAATTTGACGACGAAAATCGCACTCGGTACCGTTCACCAAACGGCAATCATCGAAGGCAATCAGCAGATTTCGTTCGATACCGGCACGACGTCCTCGTTCCCGGGTGGGTTGCTGGCGGTTCCGGGAAACATCGGGCAGTACACGCAGAACAAGTTCGCGGTGGTACCGCAAGTGGGCTTGAACATCGGCTACCACGTCACGCCGAACTTCCGCGTGTTCATGGGGTACAACTTCATGTACCTCAGCAGCGTGTTGCGGCCGGGCAACCAGATCGACACGAACATCGACGTGACGCGAATCCCGAACTTCCCCGTCGCCGGTGCGACCACGCTGCCGTTCGTACGGCCGACGGTCCCGCTGAAGGACACCGACTTCTTCACGCAAGGATTGAGCTTCGGAATGCAGTGGAAATGGTGATTCCAAATCGTACGGAATGGATGCGAGTCAGAATCGAGAAAGCCCCAAAACCGTGTTTTGGGGCTTTCTATTTTGCAATGGTCACTCATCACTTTTTAGAACTGTGGGATCTTCACGCGGTCGCCGCCCTTCATCGCCGATTCGTGGGCGCAGATTCCGACGAGCGTCCAGTTCGCGC
>JAYSYI010000409.1:0-4315 GCA_043727665.1 Limnoglobus sp.
CAGGATAGTGTGATTATAGAAGTGAAACTAGCCGAACCGGTGGAGTTCGGACTCGGTGGCAATTTTGCGAAGCCACCACACGGCAGTCGCCAGGTCGCCCGTCGCCCAGGGGTACGACGCGGCGTCGTACCCCTGGGCGCTCGTCGCCTACGCCTTCACCGCTTCTTCGGCTTGCAACACGGGCTTCCACGAATTGAGGTGCTTCAGCGCCTCACGCAGCGATGCCGTGACCGCGTCGCAACCGGCGGCTTTCCAATCGTCGGCGTTCAAATCGGGGTCGTTCCAGCGGCTCATCACGATCTGCGCATCGGGGAATCTCTGACGCAATCGCTTCACGAGGTATCGCGCGTGCGCCACTCCGCCCGGCGGCAGCGAACCGATGAGGATCACTTGCGGGTCGAACTCGGCAATGTCCGAAAGCATTTCCGAGGCGAGTTTCGTAACCGAATGAATGCGAACATCCCAATGAATCGGTTTCAAACACGACGTCATGACGACGAGCGATAGATGATCGAAGTTGTCTTGAGCAGGGCAGGCCACCACGCGAATCCGCTCGACGAATTCTTCCTCGCCGGTCGGTTTCTCGCGAATCTCGTCAATCACCTCATCGAGCACTTCCCGCGCGACGGCAGTAATGCGAGCCTCTTCCTCAACGTCGGTTTGGCCTGTCATACGCAAGGTTTTCAACTGCGTGAGTGCGGGAAGAAAGACTTCGTCGAAGACGGTCTCGGGGTCGCGATCCGCAAGTGCGTGTTTCAGCGTGCGCATCGCTTCGTCTTGATCTTTCGTGGCGAAGCGCTGAAACAACGACTGCGATGGCGAAAGCGCGGGCGTGTTGCCGAGAAGGACTTCGAGAAAGCGAAACGGCGGGGCGTGGCGGCCGAGCACGAGCAAACAGGTGGTTATCGGGCTGGACAGGATCAAGCCAATCGGCCCCCAGAGGAACGACCAAATCGCTGCCGAGACGAGTTGCGCGACTTCGCTGACGCCGAGGCTTTTCCCGTAAATGCGCGGCTCCACGAAGTTGTTGACGAGCATTTCCAACCCGATAATGATGCTGATCGTGCCGAACGACATACCGAAATCGGGACTTGTGGCGAAGGCGAAAATCGCAGGCGGGATTACGCCGAGCCACGTGCCAATGTACGGCACATAGCGCATCAGCGTAATGAGAAACCCCCAGAGCAGCGAGTATTGCAACCCGATCGCATAGAGCATGATGGCCACAACCAAGCCGAACGTCGAATTGATAACGAACTGATGAAAGAGATAACTACTGACGCGCTCACTAGCGTCGTTCATCGCGCGGGTCGTCGTCGTCATTTGGTGTTCGCCGAGCAACCGTAACAAGCGGTCGCCGAGATCGGTCTTCGAAAGCAGCATGAACACGACCAAAATGAACGAGAACGCCGCCTGCCCGAATGCTTCTGTAGCGGGGCCGAGGATCGTGTTCATGCTCGGCGTCCACACCGACTGACGGGGTTCAAACACGACCGTCGTACCCGGTTCCGCTTTCGCGGTGGGGTTCATCATCTTCTCGAGATCATCCATCAACGTCGTCAGTGGCGAATCGGCGGTCCCCAGAATCGACGATCGCAGCGATGCGACTTTCGCTTTAATCGTCTCGCCGTTCGCGGCCACCGTTTTCGTCAGGCTGGCGAGTTGATGCGTAATGAGAAAGGAAGTTCCCAGAAACAGGCCAACCGCTGCCGCTACGGTGACGACCACCGCCGGCGTACGGCCTAGTTTCCGACGCTGCAAGAACGACACGACCGGCGCGAGCACATATGTGAAGAAGATCGCCATCGCGATCGGAATCACTACCACCCGGCCAATGTAAAGCAGGCAGAGAATCACTGCCGTTGTGACCACAGCTGACAGGGTAATGATCGCGTTTTGCCAAGCCTGACGGGT
This sequence comes from Limnoglobus sp., assembly GCA_043727665.1. Classification (GTDB taxonomy): domain Bacteria; phylum Planctomycetota; class Planctomycetia; order Gemmatales; family Gemmataceae; genus Limnoglobus. The sequence goes on from JAYSYI010000409.1 coordinate 1,915, forward strand.
CGTGATGGCCATAATGTTTTCCTAAGAGTTATTTCCCATGTGAGCAAACGCAATGCCGCGATTTGGCACGAGAGATGCAATATTAAATTTGCCAAGTCGAATCCAATTCCCAAACCCGGCCCACGTGAAGAAGCACTCGCGGGCCGGGCATTTTTATTTAATTACCCGCAATGCGCAAGCTTTGCTCAGCGGAGCGAGTAGACCTCACCCATATTTAGACGATCCCCGAACCGAGTGACGCGCAAGCGCTCCTCTACGAGGACTCCGCGTCGCGGCTAATTCCAATACCACTTGACGGCATGGTTCAAAACCAGGTTGCAGTTTAGCCTCAACGAACCATCGGAACATTGGTTCTGGCGTAGATCGCGGCCTCCCAAATCGGACTTAAGTCGTTGCTGGGTTAGGTTGGTTCCGAAATTCGGGAATGAGTCCACGATTGGGGGGTGGGTAGTGGCTGGAGTTATTCTGCTACCCAACATCGCCACGATTCGAAACATGCCCATTTGACTCACTGATACTGATACCCGATGTGCAGCACGATTCGGCCGTCGGACAATCGGCGGATGTTCGTGATGTGGACGTCGAGGCCGCCGCCGATTTGCGATGTGCTCGATGGTATCGTTTGTGGCGTGAAGGCGTTGTTTGCGGGACTGGGGAAGGGCACCGCACCGGGAAATGCGCGCGGGCCTTCAGGTCCGGCGATGCCGTGCGATTCTTCGAGGTATACCGGCTGGCTGCCACGGCCGGGCATCACGCGCCAGATCAGCAATCCCTCGGCCGGTAAGTTCGTGTCGAAGCCTTTTTTCTTGCGATTCTCCAGCAGGAAATATTCGCTCGCATCGGGCCGCACGACGATCTTCAAACAGTCGGTCGGCGCGTCCTCGATTGGTCGCAGGATGATCTTCTGCTTGATCCGTGGATCGATCAGTGTCGGTTGAATCCAGCCGAGTTGCTCCTTGCACCAGGCCGAGAAATGTTGCGGTCGCCCGGCGGGGTTTTGTTGCGACATCGCACACCACGCGCCGACGCCTTCCATGCCGGGTACTTCGGGTTTCGCGTATAAGTCTGGCAGGCCGATCATGTGGCCGAACTCGTGGCAGAACACGCTGATGTCGGTCATATTGCTGACGCCGCGTTGCGGGACCATCTCCGAAACGATGAAGTACGGCCACGATTTCCCATCGTGGCGAACGCTCGCACGGTGCGGCCAATACAGGCTGCCCCGCGTCGTTTGCACGCGGTCCCCGGCATACAGAAAGAACACGCCGTCGTAGTCCTTGAGTGCGTCTTTCCCCTTTACCGCAAGCAGTTTATCCATTGCTTCGGTCAGCAAACTCGTTTTTTCGCGGTTGCTCGTGCCGTTACCCGTGGAATAATCGAGTCGTTTCTTCGATACTTCCACCCAGCCCGCGAACTGGCCGGAGATCTGGAATTTCCCGTAGGAAATTTCGCGGTAGTAATCGTTCATGCTGCCGAAGGTGCGTTGGCCCGTCGCGTTCTTGTCTGCGTAGCTGCCGGTGCTGAACATCGCCGCATCCCAGTCGGTTTCGCCGATCTTCGGGTTGTGCTTCACGTCGGGATATTCGACGCCGATAATCGCCAAACGGAATGCGGGTTTTGTCCAGATTCGCGGCAAACGATCGTCCCAACCCGCCGTGCGATTGGCACGCTCTTCGTTCGCCAGAGTCGCGCGAATTTCGAGTGTGTCCTTGCCGCGTCTCACCGATAACGTGACGATTTCCCCGGCTTTCTTTTCGGTGAACAACTCGCGAAATGTATTGTCGCCTTCAATGGCAGTGGCATCAACTTTGAGAATCACATCGCCGATCTTAACGCCTGCTTTGTCGGCCCCGCCGCCAGTCGTCACGCCCGTAATCTCCACGCCACTCCCCGCCTTCGGCGGCGTCAGTTGAATGCCGAGAACGGCCCGATCTCCCGTCAGTTTGTGAGGCACACTCGCCGCCTTCCACTTGGTGCGAATCTCAAGTGTTTCCTTGCCGCGCTGCACGCGAATCGCGAGTTCTTCCCCCGCGAATCGCGTCCGCAGTTTCTCGCGTACTGCCGTCACGGTAAGTGTCGCATCGTCTCCAATCGCCAAGATCGTATCGCCAGTTTTCAGCCCCGCGTTGTCAGCAGGAGATTCACTTTGGATATCGTCGATTCGCGCCCGACCCGTCGCATCGCTGCCAATCTCGATGCCGAGAAAACCCGGAATCGCCGGTGCAACATTCATTTTGAGCGACTTCGGATCGGCTTTGATCGCATCGCTCACTGCACGGTAACCCGTGAGATCGAAGCCGAGCCGCGGAGCGGGCGCCGTTTCGGCCGCGAAATTGCTATTTATCGACAAAAGTACAGCGACGAAACTGCAATAGGTAAATTTCATGGTGCAGGGAGGTTA
>JAYSYI010000410.1:0-4303 GCA_043727665.1 Limnoglobus sp.
TTACTGTATCAGTTTGAACAATGAGTGGATTCTGTTTGACATTACTTCCGACGACACCTGAACCTACCAAAAATCCAGATCCGTCGATATGCCTAGAAAAACCATTCGCACTGTCAATATTTGGTTTCAAGCCGGCAGGTAGGTTGTACTCATTGAACCACACGTTTTCACTTTTCGCATCTGTAAGATCCGCTGTTCGAGAGTAGTATTCTCTTGCAGTTATCGCACCACTGCTTACGCCCCCTATGTTGTAAACGGTGGCAGTCCCGACTCCATTGCCGTCAATGACCAAGTCGGCAGCCGGAGTGATCCGATCTTCCAAACATTGGGCGATTAGCCGTGGGCCACGTAAAATGTTCGCCATTATTTCACCTGTTTCAAAAGTTCCGATTTCGTAGAAATTTCCCACCACTCGCTTTTCGGCGAGTCTATGAACTGCAATCGCGTGCCGTCAGCCGATAGCACCACGCGCGACGCAAAGGCGACTACTCCACGCAATCGGCCATCCGGACCAACCCAGATGCCGCGCGAGCTACCGGCATGTTCGCCCGCTTCATTCAGGAAGTCCAGCGAGCCATCCGGACGGGCCGTCACCGCGCATCGCTTCGTCCGATCACCTCTTGCGAGCCACACTCCGATATAGAGATCATCCGCAACAACGAGACGCCGCTTCCGGTCGGTGGCAGCATCGATACTGAGATTGTCTTGAGGCAATTGTTTGAATGCCTCCATGATCTTCCCGAGGAGAGATTGGCCGATGGTCAATTCGAAATTGAATAACGGATCGCGGTACAACACGACCGGTCGGGCCGAGTCGATGTCACGCCAGTTCCCGTTCCGCAAGGGATCGGCCTCCACACGCGTTTCGCCGGTCGCGGAATCATGCGAAAACATCATGCGCGACTCGAACTTCACTCCACCGGGCCGGTACGACAACTCGACATCGCAAACCAGCCGGGAATCATAAACATCCACCGATTCAATTCTGACAGCGCCCTCGTCGAAAAGAGACTTCAGTGAATCGATGATGACAGGCTCGACTTCCTTCCGAAAGATTCGGAGGTTCTTCTCCGGCACGCTCGACACATCAAGTTTCATCTTTATCTGGGCTACATGAGGTTGGACTATTGGCATCGGATTCGCTCCGGCCTTATTGCTCATTCTCTCGCGCATTCCCCAACCTACGGTACCGGCCCCCACCAACAGCACGTTCACTAACAGCAGTTTGCCGATGTTCCAACCCACCGCTGGTAGCGGCCCCGCCAGCGATGCGAACAGCGTCGGCGTTACGGCCGGTGCGGGAGCCGAAAGCGTGGCGATCAATACCGCAACCGTTGGCAAGCCCAGCTTCGCGCGCAATTTCTCCAGGCCGCGTGACACGTAGGAATCGACTGTGCCCTTCGACCAGCCCAACTGCATGGCGGCTTCGGAGTGTGTTAGGCCGTCCCAATACACCAACTCCAACGGCCGCCGATACCGCTCTGGCAACTCCTGCATTGCCATCGAAAGTCGGTTGAATTCGTCCGGTTCCGGGCGGATCGTTTCCGTGCCGACATCGACGAGCGATTGTTCGCGGTTCGTCTTGCGTCGTCGTCCGCGCCGCAAGTGATGCGCAGTCAGCCTCGCTGCGGTACGGACCCAGGCACGGGCATTCACAAATGTCGGAATCGAATGTCGCCGTTGTGCCAGTCGCAAGAATGTCTCTTGAAACGCATCTTCGGCGAGATGACGATCGAACAACACGCCGCGACAAATCTGCAACACGCGCGGGCCGAGTCGCTCGACGACTTCGTGGAAAGCATTCTCATCGCCCGAATTGCGAACCCGCAGCCATAGCTCCTCCGCAGGCAGGCGACGGTATTCGTCCGCCGCCACGAAACCGCGTAGCCAGTCGATGAAGCGTTCGTTGCTCATTTGTCGTGAATGTAATGGCCGGAGTAACCGATTTGATTGCAAAAATTGAAAAAGGATAAAAAAATCATCGCCCACACGAATTCTGCGAGTCAAGAACTTTGCGACGATATGACGCAAGTCAGAATTCGTGACGTGCGCAAACTGACCCAAAAGTGTCTCGAAATGACATAGAAATGTCGCATGTTGACATAGAAAAGGCGCGCCCGGTCGCATTTGGTCGCAAAATCGTCGGTAGTTACGGCGAGTCGCGGATCGATGGCTGTCGCCGTAACCCTCGACAGGATGGCAGGATCCGGCAAAAACGCCCGAAACGGATCCGCGATTTGCGATCAAAATGGCATTTTGAGATCGAAAAACACCCGGAAATACAGTTTTGGAGTCTCGGCAAAAGTGACTTACGTCGACATTTTTTTTCGAATTCGACACAGTCGGCGTGCGCATAACTACGTTGACTGAGACGCGGGTTCGGTACTCTTTGCGGAGATTTGCCGTGGGTCTTGTGATACAGAAGTTTGGCGGGTCGAGTTTGGCAAAGGCGGAGCGTGTTCTCGAGGCGGCACGGAAGGCGATTCGTGCCAAATCCGAGGGGAACATGGTCATCGTCGTCGTCTCCGCGCAAGGCAGCACGACCGACGATTTGATTGCCAAAGCGAACGAGATTACGCCGCAACCGTCAGCCCGCGAAATGGACATGCTGCTTTCCACAGGAGAGCAGATTTCGATCGCGCTCACCGCGATGGCGATCCACGAACTCGGCGAGAAAGCGGTCAGCTTCACCGGCCCACAGATCGGCATCGTCACCGATAGCACGCACCGTAAAGCCCGCATCAAGAAGATCGACACGTCGAAGCTCGTCGAAGCGGTCGAGACGGGGCACATCGTGGTTATCGCTGGTTTCCAAGGGATGGACGAGCAATACGACATCACCACGCTCGGGCGGGGCGGCTCGGATACGACGGCGGTGGCGGTGGCCGCCGCAATGAAACTCGCGGGCTACGATGTCGAATGTGAGATTTATACCGACGTCGATGGCGTCTACAGTACCGACCCGCGTATCGTCCCCGATGCTCGCAAAGCCGACGCGATCAGCTACGACGAAATGCTCGAAATGGCGAGCATGGGCGCGGGTGTCATGCATTCGCGCAGCATCGAGTTCGCGAAGAAGTACGACGTGCCGCTCATGGTGCGCAACTCGCGATCGGATGCGATCGGCACCTGGATCGTGCCCGAAGCCGAGTGGATGGGCGAAGTGCCCGTTTGCGGCGTCGCGCTCGCCGCCGATGAGGCCCGCCTCGTGCTCGAAGGCGTCCCCGACCGCCCCGGCATTAGCCATACGATCTTCGCCGCACTCGCTGCCGCGAACATTGCCACCGACATGATTGCACAAAGCGTCGGCATCGGTGGCAAGGCGACCATCGGCTTTACGGTGCTCAATATCGAGCTGGAAAAGACGATCAAAACCTTGAAGCCGATCGTCGGCGAGATGGGCGCAACGCTTCGCGAAACGGGCAAGGTAAGCAAGGTGTCCGTCGTCGGCGCGGGGATGCGGAACATCAGCGGCGTGGCGGAGAAAATGTTCCAGGCGCTGGCGTCGGAGGGGATCAACATGAAGATGATTACCACCGGCGACATTAAAATCAGCGTGTTGATTGAGGAAGACGCACTGCCCGCTGAAGAGGAGTTGAGCGCGACCGGCGAGGCGATCAAGAAGTCGCACCTCGAGAGCCGTAAGGCGGTGAAGGGGCGACGCGCGTTGAAGGCGGTTCACGCTGCGTTCGGGTTGCATCTGCCGCGTAAGGGTGCGGGCATTCCCGTCGGCATCGCATCCCAATTGGGCTTCAAACCGAGGGCAAAACCACTCGTCGTCGCCGGTGTCGGCGACCGCGAAGCCGCCGTCTCACGTCTCGAAGGCATGGAAGACGTACTAGTGAGCGGCGTACATTTGAACGCCGAACAGAGCCGCATCACGATCGCCGACCTGCCCGATAATCCGGGGAACTGCTCGACGATTTTCAACGCGATCGCGACGGGTGGCATTTTGGTGGACATGATCGTGCAGAACATGAACCGTCCGGATCGCGCGGAGTTATCGTTCACGGTTCCACGTGCGGATTTGGCCAAAGCGCTCAAACGAACGAAAGCGGTCGTGCAGTCGATCGACCCGAATTGTGCGGTCGTAGGTGATGCCGAAATCGCGGTCCTTTTCGTGCTCGGCGTCGGGATGCGAACGCACACCGGCGTCGCGCAAACGATGTTCGGTGCGCTCGCCGCAAAGGGCATCAACATCGCGATGATTAACACGAGCGAAGTCTGCATTGGCGTCGTGATCGAACGTTCACGCGGCGAAGAAGCCCACGCCTGCCTCAAAGCCGCCTTTCACGTGCTGTGA
>JAYSYI010000411.1:0-4298 GCA_043727665.1 Limnoglobus sp.
GTTCACCGGGACCAACTCATGACTCGCTCGCTGCGTTCGTACGCCCCCTCATTGCGGGCGTTGTGCGGAATTGCCCTCGCATTGGTCGCCCTCTGTGCATTTCCTAGCCTCGGCTTCGCCCAAGATGAACCGGCACCGGTCAGCAGTGGGGCCAGCGAAAACAAGATGGTGTTTATTATCCAGTCGATCGGCTGGGTATTCGGTGCGGTGCTGCTCGGGTGTTCGGTGTGGCTAATCGCCATCGTCGTGCTGTTGTTCCTCGACCTCCGCATGAACAACGCGATCCCCGCCGGGTTCGTCGATGAATTCACCGACATCGTCAATAAGCGGAAATTCAAAGAAGCCTACGACATGGCCCGTGGCGACCCGTCGATGCTCGGCCGCGTGCTCACCGCAGGCATGGCTCGCCTTCAGTACGGGATCGAAGACGCCCGAGATGCCTCGTTGAATACGCTCGAAAGTATCAAGTCCGATAAGGACAGCAAGAATAACTACACTGCCGTGATCGCGTCGCTCGGGCCGATGCTCGGGTTGGTCGGCACGGTGTTCGGGATGATCGGCGCGTTCATGGAACTCGGTAAGCCGGGTACGACGGCGAACCCCGCCGCACTCGCCTCGAACGTCGCCCACGCACTCTCAGTGACGCTCATCGGCATCGGTATTTCGGTACCGGCGATCACCTTCAATGCGTTCTTCCGTAACCGCATCACCCGCATCTGTATGGATGTCGGCCACATTGCGGACGACCTGCTGACGCAGATGTACCACAACTCGAAGAAGCCCGGCGGTGGCGGCCCGAACCTCGCAGGCCCATCGGTGGCGACCGCGGCACCCTCGGTGACGGCCACGCCGACGGCCCAACCACCCCGTTAAACGAATGGCGACGGTGTGCGGACTTCCCCTCAGCGATCTAACGGTAGCCATCCATGAGTCACGGTAGCGTCGAAAAGTGCGAACCGAACATGACGCCGATGCTCGACCTCGTGTTGCAGCTCGTCATGTTCTTTATGTTGTGCGCGAACTTCCTTATGGAAGACGTCAACCCGACAGTCCGGCTGCCGTCGGCGATTCAGGCCAAGCCGCTGGATAAATCCGAAGAGTACGTGATTATCCTGAACGTGAACGATAAGGGGCACTTGTTACTCGGCCGCGACAAGAAAGCCGAGACGCTGACGAACCGTATTCAAGTCACGAACTATATGAAGACCAAGCACGAAGCCGACGAGAACCGCCGTAAAAACGCAGAGAAGCGAGGCGTACCCGAAGCCAAACTGCCGAAGTATTCGCTGATCGTTCTGCGTGCCCATGAGAACTGCACGTTCAAGCAGGTGAACGAGATTTTGCTCGCCTGCCAGTCGGCCGGGTATCAGGACATCCAGCTGCGGGCGAAAGTACAGACCGCATCCACAAGCCGGTGAGTCGTTGTTGGTATCCGGCCCTGAAGGGGTCGCTCTCTCAGCCCATGGTGTAACCATGGGTTGGGGGAACGTCCCAAAGACGCCGACAATGGGTGTTGCCCCCTCCCATGGTATTACCATGGGCTACGTGAGCGGTCCTTACAGGACCGAAGAACGGGAAGACCGAATATGGTGAAGCGGCACAAGTACTCGAATACCTTCGTCGAACCGGATCTGCCGATCACGCCGATGTTGGATATGTCGTTCCAGTTACTCGCGTTCTTCCTGACAACGTTCAATCCTAGCCCCATCGAAGGGCATATGGACATGGCGTTGCCGAAGGAAATGGGCGACGCGAATTCGAGTGTGGTTCCGCCGCCCGATCCGACGAAGGAAGAACCCGAAGAGTTGACCGTCCAAGTCGATGCGACCGATGCGGGGGCAATTGCCGACATTCGCGTCGGCACCAAGACGATCACCGGACAATCGCTCGGTTCGGATTCCGCGAAGATGTTCGCGAACCTGCAAGCGCGCCGAAAAGAATTGGGCGAAAAGCCCGCCAAAGTTCGCCTCGAATGTGGTGATAACCTCAGTTACAAGCTACTCATTAAACTGATGGACGAGATCACCCGTGCCGGATTCAAACAAGTGGCTCCGGCCTTACAAGACGACCGCAAGAAAAAATAGACAGCGCCATCACGGAACTTGGGAACCAACGCGGTGTTGCGGCCGTCCGACATTACAAGGGAGGCACTCATGTCTCAGAACGCCACCCCGAATCGACGACCGTCGGCCCGATCTGCTAGTCGTAACCTGTTGGTCACACTCGGGATCGCAGCCGCCATCGCTTTCGGGTTCACCATCACCGTCACTGCTCGCGCAGAACCGCCCGTCCCTGCGCCGTCTTCCCCATCAGCGACTGCGCCACAAGCTGTACCGGTTGCCCAGGAACCCGCCGCGAAGTACCAGATCGAAAAAGGTCTGGCGATGTTCGACGCCATCCGGGACGATTCGCCGTTCCACTGGACGACGGTCGGCCCCCGCGACGAGGCGAACCGAGCCATCGACGAACTCGAAGAACGCGCCTACGACGAAGTCATTCGCCACGCACGGCAGTTCACGACGGCCGAACTCGAAAGCCACGCCCGGCGCGACTTGACATTCAAAGACTTACACAATGACGGCCGCAAGTCGTTCAAGCTCGACCTCATCTATTTCGAAGGCCGTCTCAAACGACTAATGCGCCGCGACCCGACGCACATTCTGCAAGCGAGCGGCATCACCGATGTCTACGAAGCCTGGATCTTTCCGCGAGGGCAGATCGAAGCGATCTGCGTGTTCACGACCGAATTGCCCGCGGGGTTGAAGCCGCAAAAGTCAGTTTCCGAAGAGATCGATGCGTGGGTCGGTATTGCGGGCTATTCGTTCAAGCTCATGCAGTACGAATCGCAACAACTCGAATCGAAGACCGGCAAGAACAAGACGCGGCGGGCACCCGTCCTCATGGGACGTTCGCTAACGGTACTACCCGACCCGCAGATGGACGGCGGGCGTTCGTGGCGGGAATCGTTCATGCCGATGGTCGTCGGGATCGTCGCCGCACTCGGCCTGAGCGTTGTCGGCCTCGCGTGGTGGTTCCGTCGCGGCGATCGCGTCGTCCGCCAAGGTATGGAAGAACGCAAACAACAAAACCCCTTCGAGTAAGGGGCGGTATATGTCGGTATCCTTTTCTTGCAGGAGGGTTAGTCGTGGATGATCCAACGGTTGCGGCAACAGATGCCAAACAAGGCGCGGTGATTCGCTTCGTCACGGGTGCCGAGGAAACCGCGCACGAACGCCTTTTGAAGAAGCACTTGCCCGCGTGGGTGATTAGCGGCGCGTTTCACGTCGTTATCCTCGTGAGCGCGATTCTCATCGGGATGCGCAACGGCGGCGACACGAAGGCATCGGACGAGATCGTTCAAGCGATCGTCGACAAGCCCGCGAGCGAAGAAGAAGCCAAAGACCTGACGAACCCCGACGTCGGCCTCGATTCGAGCCTCGCCGCCGCCGTCGAAGTCAATCGCGTCGAAGAGAACAACGTCGATACGAAGGTTACCGAAGAGCCAATCGGCGTGCAATCGGTCGAAACCGCCGCGCTCGATACCCCCGCGCCCGCCGGTGTCGGTGCCGGTGACACGCTCGGCATCACCGCCGGCGATGCGGGCACCGTTAAAGGTGGCGATGGTGGTGCAATGGGGACCGGCGTCGCTGGTATGAAGGGCCGTTCGGGAGCGACCAAAATCGCGAACCTCAAAGCCGGTGGCGGTAACTCGGCGACCGAAGCCGCCGTGGCACGGGCGCTGATTTGGCTCGATAAACAGCAAAACAAGGCCAACGGTAGCTGGAAGTACGAAGGTTCGCACGCCAGCGATAACATTGCCGCTACGGGCATGGCACTGCTGCCGTTCCTGGCCGCCGGGCAGACGCACAAGCCTGCCAAAGAAAACAAGTACAAGGAAACCGTCGAAAAAGGTCTGACTTTCATCGTCTCGCAGCAACTGCCCGCCGGGAACTTCCGCGGTTCGGGTGGCATGTACTCGCACGCGATTGCTGCCATCGCGATTTGCGAAGCCTACGGCATGACCGGCGACAAGAGCAAGCTGTTGCTCCCCGCCAAGAAAGCGATCGAATACATCATCAAAGCCCAGGGCAGCGATGGTAGCTGGGGTTACGCAGCCGGTGCGAACGGCGATACCTCGATCGTCGGCTGGCAGATTCAGGCACTGCAATCGGCCCGGATGTGCAAAGACATCGGCGTGCCCGCACAAACGCTCGACAAGGCCAAGAAGTTCCTCGACAAAGTCGCCGACGGCTCGAAGAAGTCCGCATACGGTTACACCGACAACAAGAGTACCAGCC
>JAYSYI010000412.1:0-4277 GCA_043727665.1 Limnoglobus sp.
GCCGCCCAAGCCGCGAGTGCGGGCCTCGATACGTTCATCCTCGTTCCCGCCGACCTCGAACGCACGAAAATCCTCGGCACCGCCGTTTATGGCGCGAAAGTGATCGGCTGCGTCGGCACTTACGACGAAGTCAATCGCCTCTGTACGCAGATCGCCATGAAGTACGGCTGGGGCTTCGTGAACGTCAATTTGCGCCCGTTCTATGCCGAGGGTTCCAAGACGATGGGCTACGAGATCGCCCAAGATCTCGGCTGGCGGTTCCCGCAACACGTCGTCGCACCGATGGCGGGCGGCGCGCTCATCGGCAAGATTCACAAGGCGTTCAACGAACTCTACACGACGGGCATCGTGAACACGCCCGTGACGACGAAAATGTACGGGGCGCAAGCATCCGGTTGCAACCCGATCAGCGATGCGGTGAAGCAGAACCGCGAGAAACATCGCCCGATTCGCAAGCCGAACACGATCTGCAAGAGTCTCGCGATCGGCGACCCGGCGGATGGCATTTTCGCGGCAAAGCTCGTTCGCGAAACCGGCGGCTGGGCGGAAGATGTCCCCGACTCGGAAATCGTCGAGTGTATGAAACTGCTGGCACAAACCGAAGGCATCTTCGCCGAAACGGCGGGTGGTACGACCGTTGCCGTGGCACGCAAACTGATCGAGTCCGGGCGAATCCCGCGAGACGAGGAAATCGTGCTGTGCATTACGGGCAACGGCCTGAAAACCCAAGATGCCGTGTTCAGCACACTCGCCGAACCGGACGTGATTAAACCCACACTCGCCGAGTTCGAGCAACTGTCCTGCTTGATCGATTTCCAACAGTCCGCTTTCAGCGGTCAGCGATCAGCAAACAGCGGTCAGCGATCAGCAAACAGCGGTCAGCTATCAGCTGTCAGCTAAAATCGTCTCGGATTGGCTGACCGCTGATAGCTGAAAACTTTTCACTCAAAGGATATCTCATGCGTCGATTGTTCCTGATTGCGGTGGCTGCGGTCGGTTTTGCCTCGGTGACGTTGGCTGAAAAGCCGAGCGAAGCGAAATACATTCCGACGAATTCGCCGGTCGCGGTGTTCGTCGATGCGGTCAAACTGAAGAAGAACCTGATCGACCTCGGCGTGCCCGTCGAAAAAGCGTTCGATAAAGCGAAATCGGAAAAGAAGCTCGAACTCGACAATATCAGCCGATTCGCGTTGTTTCTCGAGTTGTTTCCCGAAGCGAACAGCCCCGTCGCACCGGTCATTATCGCCACGATGAAGGAAGCGACCGCGAAGGCCGATCTGCCGAACTTGCTGGAAAGCACGACCGAAGCGACCATCGCGGGTAAGACGTGTATCCAGTCGAAAGACAAAATCGCGGGCCAGGATGCATTCGGTATCGCGATCGACGACAAGACCGTGCTTTTCGGTGTCAAGTCGATCATGGAGACGCTTCTCAAAGCCGATCCGAAGGAAGGCGATTTGTCGAAAGAATTCGACAAGGCCGACCTCAAACACGATGCGGTGATCGTGATCGCCGCGAAGCCGTTGATAGCCGCGTTAAAGGAAAAGTACGGCGACCTCGATAAGCAAATCCCACCCGCCGCAGAGTCGTTCTACCTGGCAGCCAAGACGCTCGAAGCCGCCACGCTGACGGTGGACCTGAGCGAACCGACGCTGTTGAAGGGCGTGTTCCGATCCGATAGCGCCGAAGGGGCCGAGAAGGTCAAAGAGGCACTGCAAGGCGGGCTGGCGCTCGCGAGTTTCGGTTTGCCACAGATCAAGCAACAACTCGGCGGGCAACTGCCACCGGAAGCCAAACCCCTGATCGACGTGATCGAAGCAATCGTGAAAACGTCGAAATTCAAGGTCGATGGCAGCACGGTAATCATGACGGTGGCACGCCCCAAGAACTTCGGTAAGTAACACCACGATCGGATTTCCCATGGCGATTCTCGTTCAAATACCGACGCCGATGCGCGATCAAGCCGACGGCAAAGCCGAAGTGACTGTCGTCGGCGAGACGGTGCAAGCCGCGCTCGACGACCTCGTTCGACAGCACCCCGGCCTCGATACGAAGCTGTTCGACAAGGGTAAAATCCGACCGTACGTGAATGTCTTCATCGACGAAGAAGACATTCGCTACCTGGACGACATGGACACGAAACTCCGCGACGGCGTCATCGTCGCGCTGATCCCCGCGGTGGCCGGTGGATGATGTGGAAATTTTGTTAGCCCGACGCGCCAGCGAGGGGAACCCGCGTGAAGGCACATCGCAGAAACGATAGTAATCCCTCGCTAGCGCGTCGGGCTAACGGCATTGTCTGAATGGTATTTTCCCACCTTACCGGCCGAGACCACTGATGCCCGATGAACCTCCCGTTGAAGTAACGCCCGATGGTGCGGCGGTGTTTCCGCTGATTCCTGCGGAACTTGGCGTTCACCCGCTGCTGTTGGCGATGCTGCACGCCTATGTGTTTCTCGAAGGTTCCGAGGTCGCGGTGCTCAACGGGGCCGTCGCCGAGGAGGCGATGCAGTATCTCGTGACGTACGTGCAACGCCTCGAAGGGGCCGATCTGAAGCGGGTTAAGGAGGATCTCGACGTCCTTGCCCGGTTTGCCAAAGACGAAAAATGGCCCAAGCAACAAGTGCGATTCCTGCAAGAGTTTCTCACCGAAAACGGAGTAGGGTAGCGATTCCCCGACGATTATGGACAACACGTTCGAACGATATTCCCGTCAGATGCGCGTCCCCGGTATCGGCAAAGCGGGCCAAGAACGCATCATGAACAGCCGCGTGACACTCTGCGGTGTTGGTGCGCTCGGTACGGTGCTCGCCAACAACCTCGTGCGTGCGGGTGTCGGGCACATCCGCGTCATCGACCGCGACTTCGTCGAACCGAGCAACCTTCAGCGACAAGTGTTGTTCGACGAAGCCGACGTGACGAACAACATGCCGAAAGCCGAGGCCGCCGTAATCAAGATGCGGCAGATTAACTCTGGCGTGAAACTCGAAGCGATTGTCGCCGATATCAATCGCACGAACATCGAGGAGTTTTGCAAGGATTCCGATCTGATTCTCGATGGCACCGATAACTTCGAGGTGCGTTACACCATCAACGATGTCGCTGTGAAACTCGGCAAACCGTGGGTGTACGGCGGCGCGGTCGGCACCGAAGGCATGACGATGACGATCGTCCCCGGCGATACGCCTTGCCTGCGTTGCGTGTTCGAAGCCAGCCCCGGACCGGGCGAAGTCGGTACTTGCGAAACGGCGGGCGTGCTCGGACCAGCGGTCGGCGTGATCGCGAACATGCAATCGGCGGAGGCACTGAAAATCCTTGCGGGCAAGAAGGAAACGATCAACCGCGAGTTGGTGATGCTGAACTTGTGGGAGAACACGTACAAGCGGGTGAAGATCGCCCCGCTAATGGGCCGTAAGGGCAAATGCCCCTGTTGCGCCCTCAAGCAGTTCGATTGGCTCGATGGCGGCCAGGGCACGCAAACGACGAGCTTGTGCGGCCGCAACGCGGTGCAAGTCACGCAACGAGCTGGTACGAAGCTCGATTTCACGCAGCTCAGCAACCAGTTGAAATCGAGTGGCACCGTGACATCGAACAAGTTCTTGTTGAAGTTCCAGGTCGCCGATGGCGGCGATGACTACGAGTTTACGGTGTTCCCCGATGGCCGCGCGATCATCAAAGGCACCGATAGCGGCGAACGCGCTCGCACGTTATACGCGAAGTACATCGGGTACTAAAACTCGGTTTTACGTCGAAAACTCGCTCTCATAATCGACGTAAGTCACAATTGCGGACGCTCCAAAACCGGTTTTTGGGGTGTTTTTCGGTCTCAAAATGTGATTTTTGATCGCAAATCGCTTATCGGTTCCGGGCAATTTTGCCGTATCCTGCATTCCTGTCTAGGTTTGCGTCGAGGGTTAAATGTCTGCCACTCGCCGTAAGTACCGACCGAAAGCCACCAAAAATCGACCGGACGCGCCTTTTTGGTGTCGTGGTGCGCCTTTTTGGTGTCATTTCGCGACACTTTGGTGTCACTTTGCGCACGTCGCGAATTCCGACTTACGTCAAATAATCTAGAACTTTTTGACTTCGCGAATTCGTGTGGGCGATGCCGAACGGAAGTTGAAATTCGGTCGAAAGCTCCACTTCAGAACTCGTTCAAAACAGTGATTTCGAACGTGCGCTCGTTTTGGAGGCTGCCGGTTTGCCACCGAGGGTGTGGATGTAATCGTAGTAGCCCGCGAGTTTGAATTTCTTCGCGGTGTTCGTGGACGACATAA
>JAYSYI010000413.1:0-4256 GCA_043727665.1 Limnoglobus sp.
GCTTTATCGCCCGGCTCGATGAGGTTGACGAGGCAACACTCCATGCCCGCACTGCCCGTTGCCGACACGGGGAACGTGAGTTTGTTCTTGGTGCGAAAGACTTCGCGCATCATCTCTTGGGTTTCGTTCATCATCTCGAGGAACTGCGGATCGAGGTGCCCGAGTAGCGGCGTCGTCATCGCGGACAGCACGCGCGGGTGCGCATCGCTAGGGCCAGGCCCAAGGAGGAGTCGCGGCGACGGGTTCAACTGACCGGGGATCGTCATCATGGCAGTATCTCGTGGAGTGGCAACGTAGTTGAAATACGACCCATCGCAGGCGAGTGTTAAATGGGCAATTGTTCAGCACGGCGTCGAGAAGTGAAAATGCGGAAGCGATGGTCAGACGAAGGACTTCGCGAGCCGCCAGACGATGCTGGCCAAAATACACAACATGCCGAACACGATCACTTGATTCGGAAACGGCATTGGCGGTTCGCGTTTGAGAAGGTCGAGGATCTCTTTGTTGCGAATCTCGTGATGGATAATCCGTTCGCGCGATGAGACAGAACGACTCAGGTTGGCAAGGATAAGACCGACGATGACCAAGATGATGCCGAACCCAGAGAGAAAGTACGGGTTAGCGATCATGGCAGTATCTCGTGGAGTGGCAACGTAGTTGAAATACGACCCATCGCAGGCGAGTGTTAAATGAGCAATTGTTCAGCACGAAACACAATCCTCGTTTAGCCGCGACGCGGAGTCCTCGGAGCGGAGCGCGTACGCTCGTCGAATCAAACACGTCATCGAGGGGTTAACGTGCGCGGCGTGGCTAAACGAAGAAAATGGGATCGCGCGGGTCCGCTTGTAATGCTCGCGGGAGTTCAATCGCGTGAATCGCAGCGCTTTCGCGGTGGCTTCATTTGCGTCTCTCGACTAAATTTCACGTAAGCCTTGCGTAAGCGTGGCTCGAACAATGCCTGCGGAGTGGGAGCTGACAACCCGATGACACTACCTCGCGTGACGATTCTCTACAACGAACCGACGCTGCCCGTCGATCATCCCGATGCGGAGTCCGAGTACGACATTCTCTACACCGCGGACATCGTGGCAAAGGTGCTCATCGACGCGGGACTACCGGTGTCGCGGCTCGGGATCACCAGCGATCCCGCCGCCCTCTTATTCGGCTTGAAGCAACAAACGCCCGATGTCATTTTCAACTTGTACGAAGGCATGGCTTCGTGGGGGAACACCGAGGCGTTCGTTTCCGGCATCCTCGAATTGCTGCAAATTCCGTTCACCGGCTCGCCGACGCAGCCGATCCTGATTGGCAAATCGAAGCCGCTGACGAAACAAATGCTCGCCGGTGCGGGGCTGCCGACGGCGCGGTTCTTCGTGGTCGATCAACTGCCGATGCCACCGTGCGATCTGCCGTGGCCCGTGATCGTGAAGCCCGGCAAGGAAGACGCGAGCATCGGCATCGATCAAGGTAGCGTCGTCACGAATCAGGAAGACCTCGAAGAGCGCGTCGCGCACATCATGCTGGCGTACGGTGCGCCGGTGCTCGTCGAACAATTCGTCTCGGGTCGCGAGTTCAACGTGCCGATCTGGGATCGTACGGGCACACCGCAGGCATTACCGTTCACCGAGATTTTGTTCCTCGAACAAGATGGCCACGACCCGCTCTGGCCGATCGTCAGCTTCGACGCGAAATGGAAACCGGCTTCCCGCGACTTCAAAGCCACGCCTGCAACGAACCCTGCTGAAAATGTGCCGGCGGAACTGCACGCGAAGGTGTCGGCGATCTGCGTGAAGGCGTACGAGTTGCTCGGCTGCCGCGATTACGGCCGCGTCGATCTGCGACTGTCGCCCGCCGGCGATCCGTACATTCTCGAAGTGAATCCAAACCCGTGCATCAGCCCGTTAGCCGGTTTGGCGGCGGCACTCGAAACGGCAAAGGTGCCATACTCCGAGTTCATTTTGTCGGTGCTGCGTTCGGCGTTGCGTCGCGGTCCGAAGCCCGAACTCGCCGACTCGGTTGGCGCGACTTCGTTAGCGAAGGAACTGAAAACGCTGCCTGAACAAGCGAAACGCGGCTGGAGTGTGCGGGCCGCGTTGAAGACTGACGTCGATGATCTCATCGAACTCCTCGATGCCGCCGAAGGCATTTCCGTCGCCGAGCGTACCGCCATCGGCAAGCAGCTTCGGATACGCAGCCGCAAGAAAGATTGGGGCGGTGCGACGATTCTCGTGCTGGCCGGCCGTACGCGGCTCGGCGGGTTCGCGATGGTCGATAGCTCGCACCCGATCCACGGCAACGTGCAACTGGAGATGATCGTCGTCGATCCTTCGCTGCGTCGTTCCGGCCTCGGGCAAATGCTTTTGACCGCGATCGAAACGGGGCTGTCTGCGTCGGGTGTTCACATGGTGTTTGCCGAACTATCATCTGGCGCGACGGCATCGAGTACGCGGCAATTACTCGCATCGACGGGCTTTCAACCGGCGGGGGAAGTCGCCGAGTTCTTCAAAGATGGCTGCTCGCGTTTGACGTTAGCGAAAGTACTCCCCGCCACGCTGACGCCGATCGTTACCATTGTCGAACCGTTAAAAACCATCGCCGCCCCCTTGATCGGTTGAGCGAGTTCATACATAGCCTTTAGGTACCCGACACACTCAGAAGGATGCAATAGCGGCACATGGAGACGATAACTGGCGAATCGGAGACGGAGTTTCTCGAAGGCGACGACGAAGCCACTGCGGTGAACGCGCCCACATTGCCACTTTCGCGGGCGTACCCGAGCCGTTACGGCGCGCCGATTCTCGACCGCGTCAACCCGCTCATCTTCTCGCTGACATACTTCGCGCACTGTATGCAGTGCGAGTTCTGCAACGATTCGTGCTGCCAGTTCGGGGCCGATATCGAGATCCCGCGCGTGCGTGCCATCGAAGTGCATCAGGCTGAGTTGGAAAAATACATCGGCATTCCGCGCAGCGAATGGTTCCGCGAAAACCCGGAGGATTTCGGCACGCTGCCCGAAGTCGAATACCCCGGCGGCGAGTATACGCGCACGAGCGTGATCCCGTTGCCCGAGGGACGCTCGGCACACAACGAGGAAGCCTGCGTGTTCCTCGACCCAGTAGGCCGCGGCTGCCGCTTGCACCGCTTCGCACTCGAACGCGATATTGATGTCCACGAAATTAAGCCGCTCGTCTGCTTGCTGTTCCCGATGTCGTTTGCCGATGGCGTGCTGAAACCGGCGTACGAGTTCGAAGTCGACGACATCGTCTGCCAAGGTCCGGGGCCGACGCTGTACTCGGCCGCACGCGAAGATGCGCTCTATTACTTCGGCCCAGAGATGATTGCCGAACTGGACGCGTTAGCCCTCGAATACGCCGTTCCCGCAGCGGATCGTAACGAGAGAACGGTTTCGCTACCGATGACTTCCTGAATCGACGCTTCGAAAAGCGCCCGTTCCGCTTGACAGTCTGCCTTCGAAACTCAACAATCACCAGAAGCCTTCGGTCGAAACCGTGTGGCGTACCAGCCCTGTGTGCGAGGAACCAACATGTCATCCCAAGCTCGTCGTCAGCGGCTCGTGGTCGAGGACATCGGCGATGTCACCGTGGTCAACTTCGTCGATAAGAAGATTCTCGACGAACAGAACATTCAGATGATCGGCGACGACCTCTTTCGGCTCGTCGATGAACTCGGACGTCGCAAATTGCTGCTGAACTTCTCGAACGTCGAGTTCATGTCGTCGGCCGCGCTCGGTAAACTGATTCGCCTGCACCAGCGGCTCGCGCAGGTCGGTGGCAAGCTCGTACTGTGCGAGATTTCCAAGACGATCCTGGAAATCTTTACGCTGACGAAACTCGACAAGATGCTGAAAATCGTCAAGGACGAACAGATCGGCCTCAGCTCGTTCTAAAACTCTCGCGGCGGGGCGAGTGCCCCGCCTTGTCCCTTGGTGGCCGCCATGCCAACCCCCGTTCAGACCGACCTCACGGTTCCCAGTGAGTTGGGCGAAGTTCGCCGGATTCAGGGGGAAATCAAAGAGGCGCTACAGTCGAACCAATTCGGCGACCGGGACTTATTCCACATCGAATTAGCCCTTGAGGAAGCTCTCGTCAACGCCATCAAGCATGGCAACCAACTCGATCCGGACAAGAAGGTCTTCGTCCGCTATTCCGTGATCCCCGATCGATTCGACATCCGCATCGAAGACCAAGGCGACGGCTTCTGCCCCGAAGATGTCCCCGACCCGACCGCCATCGAGA
>JAYSYI010000414.1:0-4225 GCA_043727665.1 Limnoglobus sp.
GACATGACGGCTGACGGCGTCGCAGACTTGATCGTCGTTGCCGGTTTCGGTGGCGGGCCACGGGTCGCGGCGTTCAATGGCAAGTCGCTCAGCGGCACACCGGTCAAGCTCTTCGGCGACTTCTTCGCCTTCGAGCAAGCGTTACGGAATGGCATCTTCGTCACTGCGGGCGATATTAATGGTGACGGCTTCGCGGACCTCATCGCGGGTGGTGGCCCCGGTGGCGGACCGCGGGTACTGGCGTTCGATGGCAAGAGTTTGCTGACGAATACGCAAACGAATTTGGCCAACTTCTTCGGCGGCGATGTCAACAGTCGCGGTGGGATTCGCGTTGCGGTGAAGAACCTCGACGGCGACACGAAAGCCGACCTCGTCGTCGGTTCGGGATCGGGCGCGGGTTCGCGCGTGACGGGGTACCTCGGTGCCAACATCACCCCGAACGGCACCCCACCGACGCAGTTCGACTTCGATGCATTCAGTGGCTTTACCGGCGGCGTGTTCGTGGGGTAAACACGATCGGTGGTCACACCGAAATCGGTGCGTACTTCGCGATGATTGCTTTCGCGGTGCGCAAACCATCGACGGCGGCGGAGACGATGCCGCCCGCGTAACCGGCTCCTTCGCCGACGGGGAACAATCCTGGTATCCCCGGTGATTCGCGGGTATCATTTCCGCGATCGATTCGCACCGGCGAACTCCCCCGCGACTCGGGGCCGAAGATCATCGCGTCTTCTAGGAAGCGCCCGTTCCAACGACGATCCATCAGTGGCAACCCTTCGCAAATCGCATCGGCCACAACCGGCGGCAACACTTGGCGAAGGTCGCAGCCGACCGTGTCGCGCGGGTAACTGTTCTTCGGCACGACGGTCGTGGCACGCCCTTCGAGGAAATCGACCGCACGTTGCGCCGGTGCCGCATACCCGCCGCGGCCGAGTTCGAACGCGATCTTTTCGTACTTCTGTTGCAGCCGCACACCAGCGAGAACATCGCTGCCTTCGAAGGCTTCGACGGGCACCGTCACGACGAGGCCGCTGTTCGCAAATGGCGAATCGCGCTTCGACAGGCTCATCCCGTTCGTGCAAAAGTAGCCTTCTTCGGACACGCTCGGGATGATGTATCCGCCCGCACACATGCAAAACGTGAACAGGTCGTTCTTACCCCGTGCCACGAGCGAATAGTCCGCGTTTCCCAGCGTTTCCTCGTATAAAGAATGTTTTGGCCCGTACTGTACGCTGTTGATGACATCTTGCCGATGCTCGATTCGCACACCGAACTGGAACGGCTTAGCGGTCATCGGTACGTTTCGCCGCGCGAGCATTTCATAGCTATCGCGTGCCGAGTGACCGATCGCCAACACGACGACCGATGTCGGGATAAACCCCGACGATGTCGCGACGCCCTGCAAGCCGTTGGCGTCGAAAACGAGATCATCCACGGTCGTGTTAAATCGCACGTCGCCACCGAAGTTTTCGATCCGCTGGCGGATCGCTTTCACGACGGCGGGGAGGCGGTTGCTGCCGAGGTGTGGGCGGTGATAGTACATGATGCTCGGTTTGCCCGCTTGCTGTCCTTTGCATTCTGCGAAAAGCTCGAGCACCCGCGCGACGTCCGGCCCCGAACCCCGGCACGTGAGTTTACCATCGGAGAACGTGCCCGCGCCACCCTCGCCGAACAGGTAATTGCTGTGCGAATCGAAACGACCGCCTGCATCGAACGACTTCACATCGCGGATGCGGTCGTTCACTTTCGTACCGCGTTCGAGCACGATCGGCTGGTAACCGTGTTTCGCGAGAAAGTACGCGGCCAGTAACCCGCCCGGCCCCGAGCCGATCACCACTGGACGTTGTGGCAACGGGTGCGTGCCGGCATCAGGGATCTGAAACGGCGGGTCTTCGAATAACTCGACTTGCGCCGAGCCGTTGCCGCGATACCCAACGGACAGTTCGTCCGATGGCAGTTCGATTTCCAGGTTATAAACGAACTTCAGTTGACGCTTGTCGCGCAAATCGAGCGATTTCCGCAGAATCCGCCAGCGCGAAATGTCGTTCGGCAACACGCCCACCGCCCGCGCAAAGTGCGATGGCAGGTTCGTTTCCGGTTCTTCGACGGACAGCGATAAATTACTCACACGCAACGGCATGATTCGGCTTTCAGCAGTCAGCATTTGGCGAAGGGACAATGTCAGTTTACGAACCGAGATTCTCTTTTTGCAATCACCGTTTGCAGATTCTGTTTGTAACCGTAACCGCTTACAATCATAATACGGGCAGCGAATCGTTACCCATTCCGTTTGGGCGAAACCACCATGTATCGTTACACGCTTTACCTACTTTCACTCTTTATTGCCGCACCGATTGCGATGGCAGACGAACCGTCGTTCAACGGTCGCACGGTTACCGAGTGGATGGCGATGGTGAAGGAAGACGCGCTTCCCCGCAAGCGAAAAGCGGCGATCATCGCGCTCGGGCAAATTGCATCCGAAAGCAAAGACGCGCACAAAGCCGTACTGACGGCAATCGTGAAAGCTATGAAAACCGATGCCAATGCGGGTGTACGTGGGCAAGCGGCAGCGATACTCGGACAGCAACCAACCGAGTCCGCGCCACTCTTCGTTCCCGACTTCGCGGAAGCACTGCGTTCCGAACGCGACACCGATACGCGGCGAGAAATCGCGACGTCTCTCGGCCGATTCGGGAAGTTATCGCAAACATCCGTAACGCCACTCATTGATGTACTCAAAGACCAATCGCCGCGTACCCGTGCCGCCGCCGCCGAGGCTCTCGGACGCATCGGTAAAGACGCGCAGCTGAGCGCGGTGGAAATGACTGCGCTGACGACGGACGCGGACCGCAATGTGCGCTATGCGGCCGTGTTCGCACTCGGCCGCATCGAACCCGAAAACACCGAAATGACTTCGGCCGCGATACTCGCTTTGTTGCAAGCGGAACGCGCCAACGAGGCCAAGGTGCTCGCACACGCATCGGTCGGTAGTGCAGCCATCTGGGTCATTCGCCGCGATAGCGAGATCGTCGCTGCGAGTATCGTTTCGCTCGGTTTGTTGGGCGAAAAGAACGCCGATGTTACCCGCTCTGTTGCGACTTATCTTCGCGACCCCGACCCGGAGATTCGCCAACATGCGGTATTGTCACTCGGGAAGTTCGGCAGCGTGACGAAGGCGGTGGAAGCGAATCTGACGGCCACTTTCGCGAACGACCCCGACAAGCAGGTACGGCAATACGCATTGCAAACGTTGTGCTCGATCTATTCGTCGGATAGCAAAACGATCCTGCCCTCGTTGTTGACGAGGCTCAAAGCTGACCCCGATTACGAAGTGCGCGTCGCCATCGC
Organism: Limnoglobus sp.; assembly: GCA_043727665.1. Classification (GTDB taxonomy): domain Bacteria; phylum Planctomycetota; class Planctomycetia; order Gemmatales; family Gemmataceae; genus Limnoglobus. The sequence continues at coordinate 3,349 of JAYSYI010000414.1, forward strand.
CGAGGAAATCGGCGGCTTCGGCATGGCATTCAAGGACAACAAAGACGTGCTCAACGCGCTCCGCGACGCCCAACGCGATTCGCAAGTGAAGGTACGCGAAGCGGCATCACTCGCGATTCGGCAGATGAATAAATTGGCCGAGAAGCCGAAGTCGTAATTACCCCAATTCCTGTAGACTCGCTGTTTTGCACGGTCACGTCCGTGACATTCCGGATTGCGCAATCTGGGTACATTTCTCTGTAATTGACGAGTTCCCCTCCAGGTATCGACTTGAGGCGGAACGACAATTATTCATTGACTTCCTTCGTGCCCGTTCTAAATATGCATGGAATTCGAGTAATTCATCTCCCGACTGAGATGAATCTTGAATTTACAAAATATTTCGTCAAGAGGCACCCAATGACCGCGCTGGGAGGAATATCAACTGGCTTGGCATTTCTGCCGACGTGGTTTGCAGACTCGAAAGACGGGCAAACGCTCGAATCGAATATCGCGGGTTGGGCAGTGGTATCGGGCTGGCAGAACGCTGGACTCGTGTGGCCGATCGATAGCACCGCCGTTGTGACGGTATCGGCCAATGGTGCCCCAACGGAATTGAACGAAGTCGTGAAGTCGTTGCTCGCGGGCCGCGCGACAGTGATATGGCAGTTGCCGGGTTCTTCAGGCCGCTTGTACGCGTTGGTATCACCATCGGGTCGTTCGCCAGGTGTTGTTTGGGCCGAACGAACTTCATCGGAGCCTTGGACGGATACGGACCGAAATTACCTGACATTGTCCGCAAAACTGATCGAACGCTCGCCGTTACTAGCGTGCAAAATTGGGGCGATTCTCGATTCCGAACGATTGCAACAACGGCTGAGTGATGCATCTGTGATTG